>LVAK01000105.1 GCA_001604035.1 Clostridiales bacterium Firm_05 | reverse complement strand
ATTAATATCGGCATTGAGTATACTTTGCGGAAGTGCAGCAGGATGTGGAAGTTCCGATGATAAATCATCATCAAGCAAAATAAAGACCTCAAATGTTGATCTTAACGGGGATGTAGGTTCAACTAAGGAAGCTTCTGAAGATGATGAAAAAGTTCAGGAAACTACTGAAAAGGCAGCAGAAAAGGAAACTGAACCCGCAACTGAAGCTCCAACGGAAGCGCCGACAGAGCCTCCTACCGAGGCACCAACTGAGCCTGAAACATATGAATCAAACTCATATTTTGATGTTATTCAAAGAGGAGAATTTGAAAACATTATTGGCTACACAAAAATCATTGATAAGGTTGCAGCCAAAAAGACTGGCTCTGTAACAGCAACTGTCATCGCAAAGTCGCCGGATGGAGCTGTTATAGGAAAAAGTGATGATACAATTTATCTTGTTGAAGGAGAAAATAATTATTTTTCTTATAGCTTTGAAGAGGATGTATCAAATGCAGTATTTGATATTACGATAAAGCAACAGGATGATTATATGAAACACGGCGAGCCTGATGCTATAGAGATGTCAGACTGGAATATATCCGGAGATCATTTATATATAACAATAAATCAGATGAAGGAAGATCTGGGGTCTTTTACAGAATATAAGATACTTTTTTTAAAGGGCGGACAAATAGTTGATGCTGAGGAAGGTTATTTAGACATTCATGCAGATAATCTTGATGGTGTCGGATCTACTGATGTTATCGAAGAATGGATATATGGTAAGGATTTTGACGACATTGAATTCATATATGAGCCTTAAATTAATTAGCGCATACTAACTATAATATAATTGACATCCGATAGAAAATGAGATATAATTTTTTATGCGGAGTGCAGGATTTATTCTGCATTTGGCATTTTAAAAAATGTTTTCGGACATCAGGGTGCAAACTCTGTTATCGGATGGCAGCAAATAGAATGTAGATTTGTGTAAACTTATTATACATACAAGCTCCGTCCGTTTAAAAGCGGACGGAGCTTTTTGCACCGTCCTGAAAGGAGGTAATATGGACGAGAAGAGAATAGCTGTTGCGGCGATAGTTATAGACGAGCCGGACGCAGCGGTGGAAGTCAACAAAGTTCTGCACGAAAACAGTGATATAATTATCGGACGCATGGGACTGCCGTATAAGGAGCGAGGGATCTCATTGATATCGGTGGCGCTTGATGCTGAGCCAGATGTAATAAGCAGTCTTACAGGAAGACTTGGACAGATCAGCGGCGTTTCTGTAAAAGCCGCAATTTCTAAAAAGTGAGAGGAGACTATTAAATATGTATGATGTAAGATCAATGAAGGCCGAGGATTTTATCGACGATCAGGAGATACTCGACACGATCGAATACGCTGAAAAGAACAAGAATAACCGTGAGCTTATCGAGCAGATACTTGACAAGGCTGCTCCCAAAAAGACTGGCAGGGGAGTTGAGTGCGCCGGATTGTCTCACCGTGAGGCAAGCGTTCTTCTTGCCTGCGAGGATCCCGAGGTAGTTGAAAAGATATATGCTCTTGCACGTCAGATCAAAGAGGCGTTTTATGGAGACAGAATAGTAATGTTCGCACCTCTTTATCTTTCAAATTATTGCGTAAACAAGTGCGTTTACTGTCCGTATCATTTCCAGAATAAGGAGATCCCACGTAAAAAACTTACACAGGAAGAGCTCAAAAACGAAGTTATTGCCCTTCAGGATCTTGGTCACAAGAGACTTGCTATCGAATCAGGAGAAGATCCTGTGAACAATCCTATTGAATATATCCTTGAATGTATAAATACAATATATTCTATTAAGCACAAGAACGGTGCTATAAGACGAGTTAACGTAAATATCGCTGCAACAACAGTTGAGAATTACAAGAAGCTGCATGATGCTGGTATCGGAACATACATCCTGTTCCAGGAAACATACCACAAGGAAAGCTATGAAAAGCTTCATCCGGCAGGACCTAAGCATAACTATGCGTATCACACAGAGGCTATGGACAGAGCTATGGAAGGCGGCATAGATGATGTTGGGCTTGGAGTTCTCTTTGGTCTTGATAAGTACAAATATGAGTTTGCGGGAGTATTGATGCATGCTGAGCATCTTGAAGCCGTACATGGTGTTGGACCACACACTATCAGTGTTCCACGTATAAGACGTGCAAGCGATATTGATCCGTCTGTTTTTGACAACGGAATAGATGATGATACTTTTGCAAAAATAGTTGCTTGTATCAGAATTGCAGTTCCATACACAGGAATGATTATTTCCACAAGAGAAAGCGAAGCCTGTCGTGAGAAAGTGCTTGGCCTTGGCGTTTCACAGATATCCGGCGGTTCAAGAACATCTGTCGGCGGATATGCAGGATATACTCCCGACGAACGACCCCATGATACAGAACAGTTTGATGTATCAGATCAGCGTTCACTTGATGAAGTTGTCAAGTGGCTTATGGATCTTGGATATATACCGTCGTTCTGTACCGCTTGCTACCGTGAAGGCCGTACCGGAGACAGATTCATGGCTCTGTGTAAGGTAGGACAGATACAGAACTGCTGTCATCCGAACGCTCTTATGACGCTTCAGGAATATCTTACAGATTATGCATCTCCGGAGACTCGTGCGGTAGGAGAAGCACTTATCCAGCGTGAGATACAGAACGTGCCTGATGAAAAGCGCAGACAGCGTGCCATTGAATATCTTGATGAAATAAAGAACGGCGGCAAGCGTGATTTCAGATTCTAAAATCCGTGATAATTGATAAGTTCACCGCAGGCGGCTGCGGTGAACTTATTTGTTTGTAAATCGGGAAAAACTTGACATCACATATCTTCTGTGATAATATATAAGAAAAAGTTTCGCTTGATAGGAGGATAAGAAATGATTTATGATCTTATGACACTTATGGAAACTGCTCCTCAGACGGGGGATGATTTTCCAGCTTTCAAGCTCATGCTTATCGGTGTGGGCGCTCTTATAGTTGCTGCCGTAACAGTTATTGCTGCAAAAATCAAAAATAACAATAACGACAAGGATGAATAATAGATAGGATGTACCTCTGCATACATTATTGTGTAATACTATGCGGAGGTGATCTTAATGAAATGTGGACTCGGAGATCTCAGAAGAAAAGAAGTCATTGATATACAGACGGGAGAAAGACTTGGCTATATCGATGATGCGGTTATAGATCTTGATTCATCAAAGATAGAATCACTTACTATTTACGGAAGACAGCGCTTGTTCGGGATTTTTGGCAGGGAAGAGGATATATTCATCCCTTGCTCAGATATATGTGTTATCGGCAGCGAAGTTATACTTGTCAAGCTGTCGGTACAGCATGATTCGTCATATTTGATAAATAATAGTAAGAAATGGCAAAAAAGTCTGTGAGATGATCTGCATAAAAATACTTGAAATCTTTAGCGTAAAGTGATATAATATTAAAGCAATTCGCACGCCTGTATTTTTATGGATTGGTGCGCTCAGTGAGCGTTGTCTGTAAGCTAAATCGGGCGGAGGATTAATAATAACCAATTTAAGGAGGACTACACCATGGGAGTAGTATCAATGAAGCAGCTTCTTGAAGCTGGCGTTCACTTCGGACATCAGACAAGAAGATGGAACCCTAAAATGGCTCCGTACATCTTTACAGAGAGAAACGGAATCTACATCATCGACCTTCAGAAGACAGTTAAGAAGCTTGAAGAAGCTTATCTTTTCGTTCGTGACCTGTCAGCACAGGGCGGCGAAGTTCTCTTCGTAGGTACAAAGAAGCAGGCTGGCGATTCTGTTAAGGAAGAAGCTACAAGAGCCGGCGCACATTATGTAAACGCAAGATGGCTTGGCGGTATGCTCACAAACTTCAAGACCATCCAGACAAGAATAAAGAGACTTGAGCAGCTCCACACAATGGAAGAGGACGGCACATTTGCTCTTCTCCCCAAGAAGGAAGTTGTTAAGCTCAACCTTGAGATCGAGAAGCTTGAAAAGTTCCTCGGCGGTATCAAGACAATGAAGAAGCTCCCTGCAGCACTCTTTATCGTTGATCCCCGCAAGGAAAAGATCGCAGTAGCAGAGGCTAAGAAGCTCGGTATCCCGATAGTTGCTATCGTTGATACAAACTGCGATCCTGATGAAGTTGACTACGTTATCCCTGGTAACGATGATGCTATCAGAGCTGTAAAGCTTATCGCTGGCACAGTTGCTAACGCTATCATCGAAGGCAGACAGGGCGATGACACTGCTGATGTTGCTCAGGCTCAGGAGACTCCCGCAGAGGAAGCTGCCGAGACAGAGGCTGACGCTGAATAATCATTAAACATTGAAAACAATCAAAAGCCCGAACTAACACTTCGGGTTTTTGCAGATATTATATTACAATTTAATAGGAGGTAATCACAATGGGAAAGGTTTCCGTTGCAGAAATAAAGGAACTCATGAAGTCTACAGGCGTTGGAATGATGGACTGTAAGAAGGCTCTCGAGGCTAACGACGGCGATATGGACAAGGCTATCGAATTCCTCAGAGAAAAAGGACTTGCTACACAGGCTAAGAAGAGCGGCAGAGCTGCTGCTGAGGGCGTTGTAACAGCAGTTGTTGAAGGAAATGTTGGTGTTCTTCTTGAAGTAAACACTGAGACTGATTTCGCTGCTAACACAGACGACATCAGAAACTTCGTTGCTAACGTAGCAAAGACAATCATTGAAAAGAATCCTGCTGACGTTGAGGCTCTTAAGGCTGAGCAGATCGTTGGTGGCACAGGTACAGTAGGCGATGCTCTTACAGAGCTTGCTGGTATGAAGATCAGAGAGAATATCGTTATCCGTCGTTTTGTAAGAATGGAAGGCGCGCTTGCTTCTTACATCCACAACGGCGGCAGCATCGGTGTTCTTGTAAAGATGGACACAGAGCTTTCTGCTGATCAGGTTTCTGCTATCGGTAAGGATGTTGCTATGCAGTCCGCAGCGCTCAATGCTCCTTATCTCTGCCGTGAGCAGGTTCCTGCTGAGGTAATTGAGAAGGAGAAGGAGATCATGATGGCTCAGATGGCTGAGGATCCTAAGATGGCATCCAAGCCTGAGCAGGTTCGTGCTAAGATCGTTGAGGGTAAGGTTGGCAAGTACTACTCAGAGAACTGTCTCCTTGAGCAGGCTTTCGTTAAGGATGACAAGCTTTCAGTTCAGGGCTATGTAGACGCTGAAGCTAAGAAGCTTGGCGGCTCCATCAAGGTTGTAGATGTTGTTCGCTATGAAAGAGGCGAGGGCATCGAGAAGAAGGAAGATAACTTCGCTGACGAGATCGCTAACATGATCAAGAAGTAAAAAAATCGAAAAAGCGCAGTTCCGCAAGGAATGCGCTTTTTAAGTATATGGGGTGGATGAAATGGATATGTTCAAATCAAAAATAGTAGTATTTTTAATCTGTATTTTCGTAATTGGCGTTGCATTGGCCGGTGCAGGATTCAGTGACGTTAAATGTGTTATCACAGGGAAGACTGTTGAAATAGGAAATGCTGAAAAAAAGGACTATCGGGAGGTTGCTATAGCTGACGGCGAGATATTCTTTATTCAGGGACCGTTTGCAGAATATGAAGAAACAACTACAAATTTCGGAGTTCCGACCGGCAAGAAGCAGACGTATTATTACCTTGCTCTCGATATGAAGAGAGAGGATTTTGTGAACGCTGTAGAGAACGGACAAAAGGATGCACTATATAATGGTTTTTATTTTGTTTATTCAGCGACTGACAAAAAGAAAGTTGCCGAAGCGGATAAGGCTGTTGCGGAGTGTGAGAAGTACATTAAGCAAATACAAAGCAAAAATGATTTTTCTAATGTTCCCGATGTTCATCTGAAGATCGAGGGCAAGCTGATGAAGCAGCCAAAGGATGAAGAATACAAAAAGATCAGAGATGACTTTTTTGCAACAGGAGATCTTCATTCATCAGAAGTAGCAGATCTAATGGTCAGAGACGGCAAACCGGGGGCTTCAAATGTTCTTGTTTTTGCTGCCGGAATTCTTATGGCATTAGCTCCGATAGTTATACTTATTGTACTTTTTGTAAAGAAGAAAAAAGAGGAATCTTCCTCTGAATTATGGTAAAAAATGTAACTCTTGTTAAAAAATACAAATAGGCACCTTAAAATTTGTGTAAAATCACGATGCTTAGGGTGCCTATTTCACATATATTTCACTTGCAGTAATTGCGTTTTTATGATATAATATTCTTTGAGTAGAATCTCAACTCAATGATCACGAGGTATTTTAAATGAATAATAATATAGCGAAACTCGCTGAATCAGTGGGCAAGGTTATCGTTGGAAAGGACGATACCGTTATAAAGCTGATCGCAGCAATGCTTTGCGAAGGTCATGTTCTTCTTGAGGATGTGCCGGGAGTAGGCAAAACTCAGCTTATAACAGCTCTTTCCAGATCAGTAGGCGGTAAGTTCAACAGAATACAGCTTACGCCTGATGTAATGCCTTCTGATATCGCCGGATTTACAATGCTTGACTCAAGCAAAGGGGATTTTGTATATCGTGACGGCGCTGTAATGTGTAATTTTCTTCTTGCCGATGAGATAAATCGTGCATCGCCTAAGGTGCAGTCTGCGCTGCTTGAGGCTATGGAGGAAAGGCAGATAAGTCTTGACGGTGTTACGCACAAGCTTCCAAAACCATTTCTTGTGCTTGCAACACAAAATCCAGTTGAGACGTACGGTACCTATCATCTGCCGGAAGCCCAGATGGACAGATTTTTTATGAAGTTATCCATGGGTTATCCTACACCTGATGAGGAACTGAAGATCCTTGAAAGGACCGAGATGCATAATCCAATATTAAATATCGAAGCACCTGCACTTGATATTCAAGAAGTAATAACCATGCAGGAAGAGGTTCGCCGCATCAGAGTTACAGATCAGGTCAAGGACTATATAGTCAGACTTGTTACGGTAACAAGAGGCGACCGCAATGCAGTCCTCGGAATCAGTCCGAGAGGCAGTATTGCGCTTTATAAGGCAGCGAAGGCTTTTGCTTACATATATGGAAGAGAGTATGCAACACCTGATGATGTAAAGAATGTTGCTGTGGCAGTTCTTTCGCACCGAATAATCCTCTCTCCGCAGGGCAAAACAGCCTTTGGAACAAATGAAAAATACGTGGAATATCTTCTTGCGTCAAATGATGTTCCTTCAATGAGCGGACGATGATAAGGAAGCTCGGAGGGTATTTGAGTGTAGCAGCCATTGCCTATCTTGTGTATATATTTGCGTTCTATATAGAAGGTGAAATGGGCGTAGTTCTCATTACTTTCCTTATAGTTGCGCCTGTTATATCGGTAATAGCGGCTGTTGCATCAAAAAACAGGATCTCTGTGACTATTGACAGCGATGCTTTCGTAAAGAAGGGCAGCGAGCTTGAAGTTACAGTCAAGGTCGAAAAGAGAGGTATATTTCCGTTTGCTATAATTGAGATTACACCGTCTGCATCAGAGGTATTCGATGAGCATAAAAAGAATTATCACCTGTCCTTGTTTTTTGAACAAAGCAGGACGTTTACTTATAGGATACCTGCAAGGATAGGAGGCAATGGTGAGATATCAGTTGGCAAGGTGTATAGCTGCGGATTCCTTGGATTTCTCAGATTAAAGGACAAAAAGGCAGTCGGTGCCCCTGTTTCTGTAGGAATTATCCCGGATATTCCTGACATTAAAGCTTCATCTCCGCTTTTTCGTAATCTTGCAAATGTTGTAATGACGAGTGACGAAGAAGAGGATGAGAGCAGTGCAATGTTATATTCGGTCAATTCAGCTCCTGGCTATGAACACAGGGAATACGTACAGGGTGATCCTCTTAAAAGAGTTAACTGGAAGCTTTCAACTAAAAAAGACAAGCTTATGGTTAGACTTGATGAAGCTGTTTCATCCGTACAGCCGATGATAATCCTTGATCTTTACAGAGCATCTGCTGAAGATCCTCACAGTGCAGTAATCAAGGAGGAAAAGCTCATCAGATCGGTATTTGGCCTTTTGAAGGCTCTTGTGAAGCAGGGAATATCCTGTAATTTTGCCTACTGCGGCGGAGGGAACAGAGTTATTATCGAGAGCGTAGAAAATCCAGATTATGTTGATAATCTCCTGCTGAAGGTGCTGTCTGTCAAGGTCGTGCCGGGGTACAGGCTTGACCTGAACAGCATCAACTCAAATGTTTGCGCCTGTGTTATTGCAACAACAGATGCCGGCGGAGTATTCTCATCAATGACGGGGCGATTTTCCGAAAACGGAAACTTCAACATCCTGCTTCCATACATAAACGATGCTTACAGCGGAGACGCAGAGCTGTGGTATCTTGATGAAAATAATGATTTTAAACAGGTATAAGATATGTATGAAACAGAAAATAATGTATCTTTCTTCAAGAAATATGTGTTAAAATATCTGTTGGATCCCGTATTGATATATACTGTAGTGATAATGATGGCGATAATGTATCATTATCGTGATAAATTGATCGTATTTTATGGTGTGATTTCTGTTGTGGCAGGTTTTCTGCTCTTCAGATTATTTGATTACATGAACAAGCATAAGCTTGTCGGAGGTATAGCTTACTGTTTTATTGGTGTACTGTTCTATATGGCTGCAAATATATGCATGGAAAAAGGACAGAACGATTATTATCTTCCCTTTTCGGTATGGTTTATTACTCCTCAAGTCGCCGTAGAATACAATAAATGGTATACTATGGCTGTATATCTGCTGTTTATGATATTCATGAGCTCAGTTATATATTATTTTACACGGATCCGTTATAGGATATTTATGAGCTTTCTCGTATTCATCATCCCATTTGCTATATATGGTAAAGAGAATGAGACGATGCCGATTTTGTTCATCATCATACTATCAATGATGTACATATTGCTTATGGTCTATTTCCGCCAGTTAAAGGATGATGAAAACACAGTTCTTGTTGTCAGAAATGAAACATGGCGAACAGTAGGCGTGTATACGATGATTTTCGCTGTCATTGCGTCCCTTGTTCCAAAGCCGACTGTTGATACAGACCGTTCACTGCTTGAATCTATGATCTCGGCTGAACGATTTACCGACAGACTTGTTTCAATGCTCAGTGTTTTCAGGGACACGAGCTCCGGCGGACAATACAGAGATGTTGACAATAACACTCCTCTTTACTATGTAAAAGCTGAAGATGGAGTACACATGAAAACAGCTACATTTACTTCATATGAATATGAAGGAGACGTGTGGCGTGCATCAGATCGTGAACGCAACGAGATATCTTCGTTTGACATTTATCCTGAAATTCTTGCACAGCCAGGAGAGCTTACCGAAGCGATAATGAAGGCGGCTGAATGTGACAGTTCATATGCCGAAAAATATGGGCTGACAAATTTTGTAGGAAAGGAAATATATATTCCGGAGTCAAAGGAAATATCTGTTTATTCGGTTTACCCACGTCCTACTCAGTATGCTCCTGTACCCGAAGGGCTTGTTTCAGTAGAGAAAACAAGCTACGGCGGAGAGCTGGAATATATGGAGACGGGACTTGTAAGAAGTGCAGACAGATTCAGTCAGCATGATGAAATAACATTCACATACACACCGGATCTTTTCTTTACTGATCCAACAAATAGTGAGATAATAGATGCTATATCTGCTGCCGACTATGAAGATCTGCTTAGGGACGGCTACGATGTTTTGTATGATGCATATTTCAATGATTCTGAGTCTGACTATGAATATATAGAGTATGCAGATATACTTGATGAGGAATATGAAAGCTACCGGAATTATGCGGATTATCTCGACTATGGTGACGAGGATCGGATCTACGAACTTGCAATGGAGATCACAGAAGGCTGCGAGACAGATTACGAGAAAGCGAAAGCTATCGAGATGTACTTTTATGCCAATGACTTTGTGTATGATCTAAGTTATGTGAAGAGCCGTGGTGAGAACGCAATAAGCTTCCTTTTTAAGACTAAGAGGGGAGTATGTGTTGAGTATGCCACTGCAATGATCCTGCTTTCAAGAGCAGCAGGCATCCCTGCAAGATATTGCGAAGGCTTTTTAGTAGATGAACCCTTTACCGGCTCCGGCGAGTACCAGGATGTAAACTATGTTATTACTCCTCAGCACGCTCATGCTTATCCCGAGCTTTATATCAATGGTTACGGCTGGCTGGATTTTGAGCCAACGATCGCTGATTCTGCTTCAAAGGAAAAAAAGCGTTCTCTTGCACAGACTCTTATGACAGCCGGGCTGATCCTTCTTGCCATGCTTGTGTTTGGAATAATCATACTTCTTTTATATCCGACCATAAGCCATAAGCTGTTTTTATCAAGAAGCCGCAGAAAAAATTCAAACGACACAGTTAAGGCAATAATGCGGAGGATCACAAGACTTTATGGTATTTCAGGTGTATTCACTTCACATGAGGTCGCAGAAAAAGTAATGGAGATCTCGGGAGCAGATATATTCGATACAGCAAAGCTTTTTGACGAGGCTGTATACGGAGAGCTGACACTTGGTGATGAACAGAAAAATAAAGCCCTCACCGAATATATTTCAGCTTTCTATGCTTTTAAAGAAACAAGGAAAAAGAGACGCATAAACACCGCTAAAGTTTGATCAGGAGGTAATTATGCATACTAAAATCAAAAACGATATCATTGGCGTCGTCCTTTCGCTGCTAATGCTTATAGGCATGGCAGCAGGAAACATCAGACCACTGTATACTTTCTCGGCAACAGATGATTACCATACATGGAGTCAGATGGATCCACGCTGGGGAAATGTACCTATGGGTAATACAACTATCGCTCGCTCGGGATGTCTAATAACTTCGCTTGCCATAATGGCGAAAGCATCCGGTTCGCTGGACGCTGCAGCATTGAAGAATCTTGGTATTTCGAATGCAGATCAGTTCGATCCCGGTGTACTTGCAAAGGCCTACACGAAGAACAATGGTTTCAGCAGCGGAGGAGGTATCGCCAGCTGGGGAACAATCAGCAAAATCATTCCGTCTGTTACTTTTATTAAAGATTCCTATTTCTCCAGCGGTAATAAATCTGGTATCGCATCTGAGATAAAGACTATGATGGATAATGGCACTCATGTTATCGTAAATGTAAATGGTCATCACTGGGTATATATCGAAGGCGTTATCGGTAATGATATCTATATGATTGATCCTGCTTATGGTGCCGGACTTGTTTCGGATCATTATACACTGGCTGGCAGAAACGAATACTGGGCACTTAAATGCAAGAATCCGCCTGCAAAATTCAGTGGTCCGGCTCCTTTGACAACAACGACAACCACCACAACTACTACCACCACAACAACTACTACTACGACTACCACAACTATTGCTCTTTCTACACAGCCGATAAAGACGCTCACATCATCTGTTGAGTATTTCTACGATGGCGATGATGAGGCTGTAGTATACGGACAGCCTGCTGAGGGAGCGCTTGAGATCGTACACATGAAGAGTGGATACGTAACGAAGATCTCCGCAACCAGTGGCGGATACGGATTAATTGAAAATAGCGACGGTATTGTAGGTTGGGTTCCTCTTGACGGAATGAAAGAGACTCCATCTAAGAATGAGAATGAGCCAGGCGATATCAACGGTGATAAAAAGGTAGATATTTACGATCTTGGTCTTCTTAGCGACCATATAAGATGTACAAAGACTCTGCCGGATGGAATATCGGTGCTCAGCGAGAATGAGCTTTTGTCAGCAGACATAAACGGAGACGGAAAAGCGGATGAAGCAGATATTCTTGTTTACCTGATGTTAATTTGCAGTTAGGAGAAAAATAAATGGAATGGACAGAAGTTAATATCTACACAACAACAGCAGCTATAGAATTGCTTACAGTAAAACTCATGGACATCGGTATAAAAGGCTTTGCAATACAGGATGCTGAAGATTTCAACGAATTCCTGGAGAATAAAAACGGGCAGTGGGATTATATCGATGATGATCTTATGGGACTTTCACACTGTGAGACTTGTATTACTGTATATCTTCCCTGCAACGAACAGGGCGCAGATATGCTCAGCGCTATCAGAAGTATGCTTTCTGAGCTTAAATCTTCTGACAGTGAAGGTGCTTATGGCCGACTTGAAGCGGAACTGACAAGCATTCGTGAAGAGGACTGGGCGAATAACTGGAAACAGTATTTCAAGCCGCTTAAGGTAGGAGAGAAACTTGTTATCAAGCCCTCATGGGAAGAATATAACGATGATGGGCAGCGCATCATACTTGAGATAGATCCTGCCTCGAGTTTTGGTACAGGTCAGCATCACACAACAAGATTGTGCCTTGAACTGCTGGAAAAGAGCCTGAACAGCGGAGATAAGCTTCTTGACATGGGATGTGGAAGCGGTATTCTTTCGATAGGCGCTTTGCTTCTTGGAGCTGGAAATGCTGTTGCAGTAGATATTGAACAGAATGCAGCCGAGACTGCTCTTGAAAACGCAGTAAAGAATCATATTTCGCCGGATGTATACAAAACATATTTCGGTAACATACTCACGGATGAAAAACTGGCATCAGAGATCGATGATAAGTATGATATCATCACTGCAAATATAGTTGCAGATGTTCTCATTGCAATGAAAGAGCATTTTGTGAGATATATCAGGAAGGGCGGCACCCTTATCGTCTCAGGCATAATTGAAGAGAGAATGGATGAGGTTATATCTGCTCTTGAATCCGTAGGCTTTAAAGGCCCGGAGGCAAATTTAAAAGAAGGCTGGGCGGCAGTCCGCTTCACATATTAAAATTAAATATGAAACAAATTTTTTTAAGGAGAATGATTACAGTGGCATTTTTTAAGAAGAAAAACAAGCAGTCAGATGAGGTCGAGGAAGTAAAGACAGAAGAAGAACTTGCTCAGGAAGCTGAAAACGATAAGAAGCATGAAATGAAGCTTCTTATTCTTGAAAAGCTTAACGAAAAACTTAATGGCACTCTTTATGATGAGTGCATAATCATGCCAAAGGGCTTCACTATCGACGTTCAGGTCGCAAGAATGGAAGTTAAGGACGAGATCAATCTTTTTCAGGTCATATACATAATCAAGAATGATCTCTTTGATGAGCCTCTTATTGACCCGGTAGATTCACAGGGCAAGACCTATGAAGAGGCTGCACAGATGGCAGTAGAGATCTTTTTCGGCGGTGTATGGCACCCACTCAACCAGTCAATAACAAAGACCAATCCTCAGCACATCTCTGTTGATTTCCTCAGACAGCATTATGATTTTGATATGTACTGCCAGTCTGTAGTCAGGATCGGTGTTAAGGAAAAGCAGCCTGTAATGATAATGAATTATCTTATGGGTGAGCTTCCAAAGTACCTTGGATCTAAAAAGTACTACTGGGTTAGAATATATCTTGCTAAGTTTAAGGACAAGCAGATGGCTGAGGTACGAGTAAACGGTTCTGTATGCTCACAGCTCACAGAACTACTCAAGCCATATGTTGAGAGCTGGGACGCTTCAGAATCATTCCTTTGCGAAAAGCAGTACGCTATATTTGTTAACCGTGCAGATGATGAGTGTCCTTTCAAAAAGGAAACAGTAATAAATGCTGCAAATGAAACTATTAAAACAATGGTTAATATCAGAAACCGTGATGACTATCTTGCAATGATAGATAAGCTTAACGATATGTTAGGAGATCAGGCACTTGCATCTGAGATAAGAATATTTATTCCTGAGATCATGGCAAAGCTTACACTTGGTTATCGTGAAGGTGACAGCCTTTTCCTTATCGAAGGTGAAGGCGACGATCAGTCACAGATAGAGTTTAAGAAGACACAGCTCAGATCTTATTTCTACCTTCAGCAGGCTGTTCTGGAATATCTTGGTACAAGACCTGACAAGGAAGATGTAACCCGCATCGTTACTAACAGTGTAGCTTTCAGAGAAATGAAGAAAGTTACAGATCAGATGAAGGAACAGGGCAAGGAGATCACGCCTACAGATCTCTTTGTTCCCGGAACATCCTACAAGATCGGTGCACCAGATTATAAGGTGTGGTAATAATAAAAAGCCTGAGTTTTTGCTCAGGCTTTTTTAGTTACCGTATTTTACTATTTTCCCGGTGCCGTTGACCTGGTCGAATTCAAATTCTACACCGAAAATTTCTCTGAAAGCTTTTTCGTTAAGAGTGAACTGAAAATCAAAATCCTTCCCATTCCAAGTATTGTTACTTGTACGGCAATTTTCTATGTAGTAACACGTTTCGCCGTTCAGTTCAGGCACAGCCTCAAATTCGTATTTAAGATTTCCGTTATAGTCTGTAGTAATGGAACGTTTTATATGATATACAAGGCTCGTATCACCTTTTGTGAAAGAAATATCGTTGCCGTCATTTGAGTATTCCCAGCCCATTTCCTCAAAGAAGCTCTGATGTGTGAAAATACTGTCCGGATCGCTTGCACGCTTGATTTGGAATGTGTAGCAATAACCGGTGTCATCGCCTTCAAGATAGTTGGAAGCGGGGTAGTAATCCTTCATCGTACTAAAAACTACTTTATCGTTTAAGGTGACGTTATGTATCTCAGGCAGAGGAGCGAGCATGATCTGTTCATAAGTAAGTTCTGAAAGCTTTTCTGTATCATTGAGCTCACGAAGTGTTTCAACATAGTCTAACTGTATTTCTGAGATCAGATTTTGTATTTCTTCTTCGGACATACAATGACTTTCCTCGGTGGCTGGGATACTTATATATGAATATTGTTTGTGCTCAGATATTCCACTGCAGTCGGCTGGAACAAAATTGATATATGCAGACGAATGAGAAATATCGCTGTCCGAAACACTATTGCATATCCTTTCCATATTATAAGCTGTTTTGCAGGTGAAACGAACTGTTTCATCTATTTCGTCAAAGCTGTGATAATACATATTATGACTGCTATCCTCGTTTTTGAAATCGTGACCGTTTACCTTGAAAGGTTCGAATAACTCTGGATGTGCATTGTAATATGCCGGAATGTATCTTTCGGATGTACGGTACCTGTAATCTGGCATAAATTCCCCGATAGTGTCTTTGCTAATATAAACAGTGAACTGAACGCCATTAGTATCTTCAAATGTTAACGTTCCGGTACCATCATCTTTAGTATTATCCTCCAATAAAATGAACGGCTTTGAATACCTTGATGACAAAGTTGAAAGTATATGAGTCATCGTTGGTGGATTGTTCAGTTTTTTATTGCAGGATGCAAATGTAGAAAAACACAAAGCTGATATTAATCCGCAAATCAATAATCTTTTCTTTTTCATAGTTTATTTCCTCCTTATTCTAAAGATGTGGTTCATCTCTTTTGTTGATATCATTATATAACTTTTACAACATTCTGCAAAGGTAACGTTTGTCACTTTATCAGTGACATTTGTCACTGATATTATGCCCGGGAGGAAAAATTACAGCTCTTCCGCAAAAAATCGCAAAAAAATAACGAAAAGTCCTTGACAAACGCAGTTGTTTGTGCTAAAATATTATTGCCGCTTGTGAACGGGTCAGGCAAGTTGTGTCCGCACACACCCGTGACAGCGAGTTTATTGAAAAGGCAGGTGCCACAATATGTACGCAGTTATTGAAACCGGCGGAAAGCAGTATCAGGTAAACGAGGGTGATATCATCTTCATCGAGAAGCTTGCAGCAGAGGCTGACGAGACAGTTACTTTCGACAAGGTAGTAGCTCTCGGCGCAGACGATGGTCTTAAGATCGGTGCTCCTTACGTTGACGGTGCAGCAGTAGAAGCTAAGGTTCTGAAGAACGGCAAGGCTAAGAAAATCACTGTTTTCACTTACAAGCCTAAGAAGGGTGAGAAGAAGAAGCAGGGACACAGACAGCCTTACACTCAGGTTAAGATCGAAGCTATCAAGGCTTGATCATGATCCGTGCAGAATTCTTTGAATCAAAGGGATGCCTTGTAGGATTCAGCTTCAGCGGTCACTCCGGCTATGCTGAGAGCGGCAGCGATATTGTCTGTGCAGCAGTTTCTTCGGCGGTCCAGTTAACGGCGAATATGCTGGAGGAATTCGGTCACTCACCTGAATTGAAGGTGGGTGGGAATGTCATTGAGTGCAGGGTAAGACCTGACGATAATGCATCACAGATGATAAAAGTGCTCAGAGAGCATTTTGAGTCCATTCTTGAGGAATTCCCGAAAACAATCAAAATCACTAATTCGGAGGTGTAAGTATGTTAAAGATCAGTATGCAGTTCTTCGCTCATAAGAAGGGTGTTGGTTCTACAAAGAACGGCCGTGACTCAGAGGCTAAGAGACTCGGCGTTAAGAGAGCTGACGGCCAGTACGTACAGGCTGGAAACATCCTCGTTCGTCAGAGAGGTACACATATCCATCCCGGTGAGGGCGTTGGTATCGGTTCTGATGATACTTTATTCGCTACAGTAAGCGGTAAGGTAAAGTTCGAGCGTTACGGTCGTGACCGTAAGAAGGTTTCAGTTTACGCTGTTGAGCAGTAACCACGCATTACAGAAAATTAATCCCGAGCTATCCGCTTGGGATTTTTCTTTAGAGATTTAAGGAGGCCGTAAAATGTTTGTAGATCGTGCCAGGATCGTCATAAAAGCCGGAGACGGCGGCGATGGAGCAGTATCCTTCCACAGGGAAAAATACGTTGCGGCAGGCGGACCTGACGGAGGAGATGGAGGAAAAGGCGGTGATGTTGTTTTCCAGGTAGATGATAACTTTTCTACCCTTATCGACTTCCGTTATAAAAGAAAGTACGTTGCCGAAAGAGGAGAAAACGGTTCAGCAAGGAATTGTACCGGAAAAAGTGCTCCTCCGCTTATAATCAAAGTGCCAAGAGGTACGGTCATCCGTGATGCTGCAACAGGCAGGATAATGGCAGATATGTCTACTGACGAGCCGAAGATCCTTGCAAAAGGCGGCAGAGGCGGCAAGGGAAATGTGCATTTTGCGACTTCCACAAGACAGATACCAAAATTTGCAAAGCCTGGTTTCCCCGGGGAATCATTTGAGGTAACTCTTGAATTGAAGCTTCTTGCAGATGTAGGTCTTGTTGGATATCCGAATGTTGGAAAATCAACACTTATATCTGTAGTAAGTGCCGCAAAACCAAAGATAGCAAACTACCATTTCACAACGCTCACTCCCGTGCTTGGCGTTGTACGTCTTGATGAGGAGAGGTCATTTGTAATGGCCGATATTCCAGGCCTTATTGAGGGGGCAGGCGATGGTGTCGGCCTCGGACACGAATTCCTTCGCCATGTCGAGCGCTGCCGTCTTATCGTTCATGTAGTCGATGTGTCAGGCATTGAAGGCCGTGATCCTAAGAGCGATTTTGAGGTTATAAATGCTGAGCTGGCAAAGTTCAATGAGGATCTTGCCAAACGTCCACAGATCGTTGCTGCAAATAAATCTGATATGGCCACTGAGGAACAGATAGCTGATTTCAAGGCTTATATCGAAGAAAAGGGTATTCCTTTCTTCTGTATCTCGGCAGCAACTACTCAGGGAACTGCAGAGCTCATTAATAAGGTCTCAGAGGTACTTGAGACACTTCCTCCTATCAAGGAGTTTGAGCCTGAACCGATCCCGCAGGAAGAATTGGATGAAATGGCTGGTGCAGGCAAGCGCTTTGAGATCGAAGTGGAAGACGGTATCTACTATGTAGAAGCTCCATGGATCGAGCCGATAATGAGAACGGTTGATCCTGAAGATTATTCGTCGCTTCAGTATTTCCAGAGAGTCCTCATCAACAGCGGCATTATTGCCAAGCTTGAGGAAATGGGAATACAGGAAGGCGACACCGTAAACCTCGAAGGCTTTGAGTTCGATTTCGTTTACTAATATGGACAGACAGTATTTATCAGAGCGTGAAGCCAATTCGTACAGTCCTCTGAGTCTTGCGTTCCTTGGTGACAGTGTTTACGATACGCTTGTAAGGGAATACCTCCTCAGACAGGCGAATATGCCTGTGGCTAAGCTGCATTCAGCAAAGGTCAAACTTGTATGTGCTGAGTTCCAATCAGATGCTTACGGTCTGCTTTCAGAGATGCTCACAGAACACGAACTGTCTGTACTTAAAAGAGGACGCAATGCAACGGGAAACACAGTGCCGAAACACGCAGATGCAGCTCAGTACAGACGGGCGACAGCTATAGAATGCCTCTTCGGATATCTGTATATAACCGGACAGTTTGATCGAATAGATCAGCTTTTTTCGGCAATGATGCCGGATGAAACGGAGATTGACAATGGCTAAGGTCATAATGACCTGCGGCAGGATATGCAGCGGAAAGTCAATATATGCTGAAAAGCTCCGGTGTGAAATGAATGCAGTTGTGTTGTCAGTTGATGAACTTACTCTTGCTTTGTTCAATAATGAAGCAGGGGAGATGCATGATACTTATGTGGAGCGAGCTGAGAGGTATTTTTTTGAAAAATCAGTGCAGATAGTTCAGGCGGGGATAGACGTTATTCTTGACTGGGGCTTCTGGACTAAAGCTGAAAGAAAATATGCTAAAGAATTCTTTGGTTCAAGAAATATTAAAAGCGAATTGCATTATATCAGAATAGATGATGCACTTTGGAAAGAGCGTATCACTTGCAGGAATTCACTTGTAAAAGCCGGAAAAATCAGTGCGTATTACGTTGATGAGGAGCTTTTAAGAAAATTTGCTTTGATATTCGAGGAACCGGAAGAGTATGAGATAAATAAAATAATTTCATAGATAGGAGTGTAAAAACAATGTCAGGTCATTCAAAATGGAATAACATCAAGCGTAAGAAGGAAGCAACAGACGCTGCAAAGGGAAAGATCTTTACAAAGATCGGCAGAGAGATCACTGTTGTAGTTAAGGAAGGCGGTGCTGATCCTAACAACAACAGCAAGCTTCGTGATCTTATCGCAAAGGCAAAGGCAAATAATGTGCCTAATGATAATATTGACCGTATTATCAAGAAGGCTGCCGGCGGAGAAGATAAGAACAACTACGAAAATATTACTTATGAGGGATATGGTCCTAATGGTGTTGCTGTTATCGTTGAGTGTCTCACTGATAACAGAAACAGAACTGCCGGCGAGGTTCGTCATTACTTTGATAAGTTTGGCGGAAATCTCGGAACGATCGGCTGCGTTTCCTTCATGTTCAGCACAAAGGGTATTGTAATACTTGAAAATACAGGCCTTGATGAGGATGCTGTTATGGATGATGTATTTGAGTTCGGCGGCGATGATTTTGATATCAACGAGGAAACAGTTGAGATAGAGTGTTCTCCGGAAAACGTTCACGCTCTTCGTGAAGGACTTACTGCGAAAGGATATAACGTTATCTCTGCTGAAGTTGAGCAGATTCCTTCAACATATGCTACTCTTACAGATGAAGATCACATCAAGAAGATGAATCTTCTTCTTGAACATCTTGAAGATAATGATGATGTGCAGAATGTATACCATAACTGGGAGATGCCAGACGAGGAATAATAAGAGAAAAGGATCAGTAAAAGCTGATCCTTTTTGTTATGGATTGCAAACATTCATAACTTGACCTTTTTATTAATATAATATATAATATTCAAGAAAAAAACTATCAAGGAGATAATAATGGGGATAACAGAATTAATACTCTTATCATTTGGGCTTGCAATGGATGCGTTTTCTGTATCAGTCTGTAAGGGGCTGAGTATGAAAAAACTCAGTCTTAAAGGCGGAATTATCACAGCGCTTTTTTTTGGCGTGTTTCAGGCGGTCATGCCTTTGATAGGATATCTTCTTGGCAGCAGATTTGCCGGCTATATAAGTTCAATCAGCCATTGGGTTGCATTTGGTCTTCTCGGAATGATTGGCGGTAAAATGATATACGAAACTTTGACAGAATTAGATCAGGAAGCCGGTTCAAGTGAATACAAGCTTGACTTCCGTGAACTCACATTGCTTGCTGTCGCAACAAGTATAGATGCACTTGCTGTAG
The DNA here is from genome assembly GCA_001604035.1 of Clostridiales bacterium Firm_05. Taxonomy (GTDB): domain Bacteria; phylum Bacillota; class Clostridia; order Oscillospirales; family Ruminococcaceae; genus Ruminococcus. The sequence continues at coordinate 20,157 of LVAK01000105.1, read as the reverse complement.
GTATAGTCTTTGCTGCTGAAGATGTTGCGCTTGTATTTTCGGTTACTATGATAGGAGTTATAACATTTTCATTATCCCTTATCGGAGTTGTCATCGGTCATCGCTTCGGCAGCAAATATGAGACAAAGGCTGAGGTTGCCGGAGGAACAGTTCTGATTCTTATCGGAATAAAACTGCTTCTTGAAGGTCTTGGTATTCTTAGATAACAAAAGCACTTTCGCAATAACAGCGAAAGTGCTTTTTGAAACGATATCAGAATTCTGATCCATCTGCCGGGATATATGGAAGCTCTACTACTTTAAGAAGCTTCTTCTGAATCGCTAATGCATCATTTGGGGTAAGTTTTGATCCAGGATCATAACAGTCAGCGTTTACGACACCTTTTTCTGTAAGAGCTGTTTCGTCAGTACCGCCAACATTGTACTTATCCGGATTTGAGAGTGCCTGCATGATGAGAACAGCATCATTCATTTTTACATCACCATCGCAGTCAGCATCTCCGTAAACAATGTCTGTATCAGGCTTTGTGCCTTCTTTCCAGATCGCAGTGGCAGTTATTGACGAACCGTCCGGAGTATAAACACGGAAATCATCTCCGGGCTGGTATGTTTCTCCGAGATATGACCAGCCGGCGAAATAATATCCACTCTTTGTTACATTGATCTCGGGACAGGTCACAAAAGTATCTGTAAGACCTGATAATCTGATTTTGTCAGAAGAGGTTGCTCCGGGATCGAAAGTAACGGTGAATTTTTTAGGCTCCCAGACGGCGGTCATAGTTACATCCTGATCCGGAGTTTCAAACTTTTGATAAGGACGATAGAATTGTCCGTCGAAATCACACTGCCAGCCAATCAGTTTGAAGCCGATTCTTGAGAATTTATCTGTACCGCCTACTTCATTAACAGTGGTGGCGATCTTTTCGTAGCTCTGTTCTCTTGCTCCTAAAACACGGTCGACATCTCCGACTGTATAGGTGATAGTACGGAAAGCATACCATGCAGGAGTAAATACAACGTTTTCATCGCCCATGATCATCCACTCAGCGCTTTTGAATTCGTAGTCGCCCATCATCCATCCAAGCTGTGATGCAGCATGATTAGGCTCCTGATATCTCACTGTTGACACAAGAACAAAATCGCCTTTGCGATATACAGCCTTCTGCTTTATATCAGTCGTTGTATCGATCTCTTCGCCGTCAAGCACAACTTTATAGTTGACATTATGGTAATTGAGATCGTTTTCGTCCGACCAGACAGGTGTTAAAGTTACGTCGGTGTCTCCGACTCCAAAAACTTCGTTCGGCTTGAATCCTCTGATACCGTCCTCGGTCCAACCGCTGAAGTAATAACCTTCCTTAACAAGCTCTGGTGTTGGAATATTGACAAAATCGCCTGGTTTGAGAGTTATATCCTCAATGACCTGAGGATTGCCATCTTTGTCAGGCTTGACTGAAACGTCTTTATCGCTGAGGTCGAAGTGCAGAACAACTTCTGTAGGCTCAGAAGGAGCTGATTCTGCAAAAACAGTCAGATTGCCGATGGATAATGCAGCCATAACAGCAGATACGGCAGCTGCTGTAAGCTTTTTGAAATTATGTTTCATATTCCCTCCCATCCCGATGCAGAGCACCGGCTCTTAAATGAAACGATTTTTACTTTGATCGTAAGTATAACCCAGTGCAGATAGCTTGTTAACTATATCATTCTGACCTATGCACAGGCTTTTGCATAGCTCTTCAAATGAGGGATACTCATCCCTTAATTTTGTGTTTATAAAGCTTAAAAGAATTGCAGGATCCTTTGGGATACTCATTGATTTGCCTCCTAAAAATGATATGAACAAACGAAGGAACGCAGTGCAGGACATTCCTTCTGCAAGGTCGATGAAAGTGCTGTTCATCGCCTTCAGCGTTATCTTTACAAAATAAATATACAATAATAAGTATGTTTTGTCAATATTTTTTAAAGAATAAGGGATTGTAATTTTTTGTTAATAAGTATGTATAAATAACAACTGCCTTGTAAATATTTTACAAGGCAGTGTTCCTTATTGGTTATCGTCTTTTTTATGAATAACAGGCAGCTCTTCCATTTTATCAGTTGATGTCCGCTTCAGGCGATTGTATTCACATTGAAATTTATCAATCTTGACCTTCTGTTCCTCAACTCTTTCATTAAACAATGGAAAACCAAGCTGTTTTTCAAGCCAGTGATATTTGGTATTTGTTCTGAAACCGATCAGTGCAGCTATGATTCCGTTAATGCAGTAAAGCACAAAGGTCCACCATGCAAGAGGTACACGGTCAAAAAACGAGATGTTCCGTTTATATAGAAAAAGACATAGATTAAGACAAAGAAACATTATTATCAGTATAGCTGAAAGATCGTGCTGCTTCAATGTGATCCTTATACCGAGATAAGCTACCATCGGTGCAAAGATCAGGGCATCGAGAAGAAGTGCAAAGTAGCTTGGCGCAAGCGGTTCTGCACCAGCTTTCATAACAAGACCTGCATCAACACCTATACAAACGAGGTTTGTAAAGCTGTATATCAGCAGCATAACAGATGAAGCAATAAAATAATAAAATAATATAGTATAGTATTTTTTGCATTTTTTTAATAAAGTATAATTAGAAGCGAATTCGTTTTTTTCTTCCATAATATATCCCTCCTTGCTTAAATTATTATATCATTGAAATATTTAAATGTCAAGACATAAATACACACATAATATCATTGTAGCAAGTGCTCGCAACAGTGAGATGATTTGATTATTGTTATATATATTCCTATTCAGACATTGTTAACCATGGTTAGCCAATAATAATTAGCAAAGCAAAAAATAGATATAGAAAATTTGTATAAAAACTACAAAAAATATATGCCGATTTAGGCTAAATTAGAAATAGAAATTTCTATTAATATATGGTATAATACATAAAGATATGTGTGGTGTGATATGCATTTGCTGTATCAATTTTTATAGCCGGCATTGTTACATTTTTCACATTTAAAATCAAGGAGGTTCATCTAATGAATTCAGCTAAATCAACTGTTCCTTTCAAGGGTACTCCTGAGCAGGAGGCACAGCTTCTCAAAGTTATCGAAGAGAAGAAGAGCGACAAGGGCGCACTTATGCCTATCCTTCAGAAGGCTCAGGAAATCTATGGCTATCTTCCTATCGAAGTTCAGACCATTATTTCCGACAAAACTGGTATCCCACTCGAGAAGATCTACGGCGTTGTTACCTTCTACGCTCAGTTCTCTCTCTATCCGAAGGGCGAATATTCAATCTCAGTCTGTCTTGGTACAGCCTGCTACGTTAAGGGCTCCGGTGATATTTATAATAAGCTTCAGGAAAAGCTCGGAATCGGCGGAGGACAGTGTACACCCGATGGCAAGTTCTCTCTTGACGCCTGCCGCTGCATAGGCGCCTGCGGACTTGCTCCCGTTCTCACAGTTAATGAAGATGTTTACGGCCGTCTTACTGTTGACGACGTTGACAAGATCATTGCAAAATACGCCTGATTACATATAATACCATTTAGGAGGTTAACTTATGAAGACTCTTGAAGAACTCAAGGTTGTCAGAGACAGCATGGAGGGCGAGGTTGCTCTCAGAACTAAAGATGGCAATGCTTCTTCAAAATATGAAAGACACGTTCTTGTCTGTGGAGGTACAGGATGTACATCTTCCGGCTCACCTAAGATCATAGAGGAGCTCGAGAAGGAACTCGCAGAAAAAGGACTTAATGATAAGGTTCAGATCGTAAAGACAGGATGTTTCGGTCTCTGTGAGAGAGGTCCTATCATGATCGTTTACCCGGAGGGCTCATTCTACTCACGTGTTAAGGTAGAAGAGATACCACGCATCGTTGATGAGCACCTCATCGGCGGTAATCCTGTAAAGGAATTCCTTTACGAGGAAACAGTTGTAGGTGATGAGATAAAGTCACTTGATGATACCTCATTCTATAAAAAGCAGCACCGTGTAGCTCTCAGAAACTGCGGTGTTATCAATCCTGAGAACATCAACGAATACATAGGCCGTCACGGCTATGAGGCTCTCGGTAAAGTCCTCACATCGATGACACCTGAGGATGTTATCCAGACTATCCTTGATTCTGGTCTCCGTGGACGTGGAGGCGGCGGATTCCCAACTGGTATGAAGTGGAAGCTCGCAAGAAACATCGTTCCTGACGCAGATCAGAAGTATGTTTGCTGTAATGCTGACGAGGGAGATCCGGGTGCATTCATGGATCGTTCAGTGCTTGAGGGCGATCCTCACGTAGTACTCGAGGCTATGGCTATCGCTGGTTACGCTATAGGTGCAACTCAGGGTTATATTTATGTTCGTGCAGAGTATCCTATCGCTGTTGAGCGTCTTAACATTGCTATCAAGCAGGCTCGTGAGACTGGTATGCTCGGAAACAATATCTTCGGAACAGATTTCAGTTTCGATATCGACCTTCGTCTTGGTGCCGGCGCATTCGTATGCGGCGAAGAGACTGCTCTTATGACATCTATCGAAGGCAACAGAGGTGAACCTCGTCCGAGGCCTCCTTTCCCTGCAGAGAAAGGTCTCTATCAGAAGCCTACTATCCTCAACAATGTTGAGACATATGCTAACATCCCACAGATCATCCTCAATGGTGCAGAGTGGTTCGCATCAATGGGTACAGAGAAGTCCAAGGGTACTAAGGTATTCGCTCTCGGCGGTAAGATCAAGAACACCGGACTTGTTGAAGTACCTATGGGTACAACACTCCGTGAAGTAATCGAGGAGATCGGCGGCGGTATTCCTAACGGAAAGAAGTTCAAGGCTGCACAGACAGGCGGTCCTTCCGGCGGATGTATCGATCCTTCAAACTTCGATATCCCGATCGATTACGATAACCTTATCGGCATCGGTTCAATGATGGGTTCAGGCGGACTTATCGTTATGGACGAAGACAACTGTATGGTTGATATCGCTAAGTTCTTCCTTGAATTCACAGTTGACGAGTCATGCGGTAAATGTACACCTTGCCGTATCGGTACAAAGAGAATGTGGGAGATCCTTGACAAGATCACAAAGGGCCAGGGAACTCTTGAGGATCTCGATAAGCTCGAGGAACTCGCTTACCACATCAAGGCTAATTCACTCTGCGGTCTCGGCCAGACTGCTCCTAACCCTGTTCTTTCAACTCTCAGATGCTTCAGAGATGAGTATATTGCTCACGTCGTTGATAAGAAGTGTCCTGCTGGTGTATGTAAGGATCTCCTCAGCTTCGAGATTATCAAGGACAGCTGTATCGGCTGCGGTATGTGTGCTAAGCAGTGTCCCGCATCCGCTATATCAAGAACTGACTACATTGCTCCCGGCAAGAAGCTTGCTGCAATGGAGATCGATACAAACAAGTGCGTAAAGTGCGGCGCTTGTATCGCAACATGTAAGTTCAAGGCAATCATCAAGAAGTAAGCGGAGGAATAGTAATGGAAAATATAACTGTTAAAATCAACGGTGTTGAATTAGAAGTACCTAAGGGCACTACTGTTCTTGAGGCTGCTCATATGGCTGGCTTTGAAATTCCGACACTTTGCTATATGAAAGAGATCAACGAGATCGGTGCTTGCCGTATCTGCGTTACTGAGGTAAATGAGGGAAGAGGCTTCCGTCTTGTTGCAGGATGTGTATATCCCTGCTCAAACAATATGGAGATCCTCACAAACTCTCCTAAGGTAATCTCTTCAAGAAAGAAAACTCTTGAACTCATTCTTTCTACACACGACAGAAAGTGTCTCTCATGTGTAAGAAGCGGTAACTGTGAGCTCCAGAAGCTTGCTAAGGATTACGGTGTTGAGGATGCTTCTGTATTTGATGGTGTCAAGAACGAGTACGAGATCGACAGCAGTGCTGCTCATATGTATCGTGATAACAACAAGTGTATCCTTTGCCGCCGCTGTGTAGCAGTATGTTCTAAGACACAGGGCATCGGTGTTATCGGTGCAAACGAGAGAGGTTTCAAGACATATATCGGTTCTGCATTTGATATGGGACTCGGCGAAACAAGCTGCGTATCCTGCGGTCAGTGTATTGCAGTATGTCCTGTAGGCGCTATTGCAGAAAAGGATTATACAAAGGAAGTTATGGCAGCTATCGCTGATCCTGAGAAGACTGTTCTTGTTCAGACAGCACCTGCTGTACGTGCCGGCCTTGGCGAGGCATTCGGTCTCCCGATCGGTACAAACGTTGAAGGTAAAATGGCAGCTGCTCTCAGAAGACTTGGCTTTGATAAGGTATTTGATACTGATTTCGCTGCTGACCTCACAATCATGGAAGAGGCAAACGAGTTCATCGAGCGTGTACAGAACGGCGGAACCCTCCCGCTCATCACATCATGTTCACCTGGATGGGTAAAATTCTGTGAGCACTACTATCCTGATCTTCTTGATCACCTTTCAAGCTGTAAGTCACCTCAGCAGATGTTCGGTGCAACAGCTAAGACATACTGGGCTGAGAAGATGGGCATCGATCCTAAGAATATCGTTATGGTATCTATCATGCCTTGTACAGCTAAGAAGTTCGAGATCGGCCGTGACAATCAGAGCGCAGCAGGTGTTCCTGACGTTGATTACTCACTCACAACTCGTGAGCTCGGCAGAATGATCGAGCGTGCAGGTATCAACTTCCTCGGACTTGAGGACGAGAAGTTCGATGATCCTCTCGGACTTTCAACCGGTGCTGCTGTAATCTTTGGTGCTACCGGCGGTGTTATGGAAGCTGCTCTCAGAACAGCCGTAAATACACTTACAGGTCAGACAGTAACAGATCTCCCTGAAGTACGTGGTACAGAGGGAATCAAGGAAGCAGAGTACGCTGTTGGTGATCTTAACGTTAAGGTTAAGGTTGCAAGCGGACTTTCAAACGCACGTAAGGTTCTTGATGATATCAGAGCTGGCAAGTGCGACGCTCAGTTTATTGAGATCATGGCTTGTCCCGGCGGCTGTGTAAACGGCGGTGGTCAGCCTCAGGTTCCTATGGGCGTAAGAAACTTTGTAGATATCAGAGCTGAGAGAGCTAAGGTCCTCTACAACCTTGATAAGTCAATGCCTCTCAGACAGTCACATGAAAATCCAGCTATCAAGAAGGTTTACGAAGAATACTTCGGTAAGCCAGGCAGTCATAAGGCACATGAAGTTCTCCATACAACATATGTAAAGAGAAAGATCAACGAGATATAATTCATTGCCGGATCCACTGGAGCGGGCTTCGGCCCGCTCTTTCTATAGGAGAATAAAAGATATGGACAGAGTAAGCTATATTGATAAGGTTTGCGAATTTTGTGCTACTGAGGTAGTATCCGGAACCCTTGCATCACCATATACTATACAGTTCTACCCTGCCGGAGAAGAGCAGAAGCTTCATCCCAAGAAGAGCCAGGTTATATGCGATGCCTGTCCCCAGTGTGGACATATACAGAATATCCGTCTTAGATATCCTGAACACTTGAGAGATGACTAAAATGTATTTATCTGCGGTAAGAAATATGAGAGCTGTTCTGCCGGACAGCCTGCGGCTGATACGCAGTGATGTTCCGTCTATAGTTAACCAGGAAGATATTCACTGGTTAAGAGAAAACAACGTTCTCACAGTAATAGATCTTCGTACAGAGGCTGAATATGTCAGTAAGCCATGTCCGCTGGAAATGATAGAGGATATAAATTATCTTCATATGCCTGTAACAGGCGGCAATCGTATCCCAGCATCTTCTGATGATGTTTCATCTTCATATCTTGAAATGGCGGATGAAAAAATGGAAAATATTGTAAGAACTATTATTGACGCTGAAAACAATGTACTGTATTTCTGCAATGCCGGAAAAGACAGGACAGGTGTTCTTACAGCAATATTGCTGTGTCGGTTGGGATATGACAATGAGTATATAATATCCGACTATCTCAAAACCGCTGAAAATATTGGAGCAGAGCTAAAAATCTATGCTGCTGAACATCCAGATGTCAATATAGAAGTTATAACACCAAACAGGCGATATATTGCTGAATTTTTGAAAGAATACCGCAAACGAATATAAAAAACAAGTCTGCATATACTACCTCTGGAAAAGGAGGCAGAAAATATGCAGACTATTTTTTGTAAAAGCGAGACAAAAATAAATCTTATGCGTGCGTTTGCAGGAGAGTGTCAGTCAAGGCAGCGCTATTATCAGGCAGCACTTATTGCACAGCAGCAGGAACAGATCATTCTTGAAAGAATGTTCAGATTCACTGCTGAACAAGAAGAGCGTCATGCAAAACAATTTTTTGAGCTGCTAAAAGATTGTGCAGGTGAAAAAATTGAGATAACAGGAAGTTTTCCGGCATCTGTTTTCACAGATATAGGTGAACTTCTTAAGGAATCGGCGGATGAAGAATTCCACGAATTTAAAGAGGTATACCCAGTTTTTGCCGCAAAGGCCCGTGAAGAAGGATTTGCAGATATTGCAGCTAAATTTGAAATGATTTCAGCGATCGAAGAATCACATCACAAGCGCTTTGAATACTATTACGATTTATGGAATAAGGATATGCTTCAGCGCTCTGAAAGTACCGATGAGCTTTGGTTGTGTCTTAATTGCGGACACATTCATAAAGGCAGTGAGCCACCAAATGAGTGCCCGGTATGTGGAGCAAAGAGGGGATATTTTATTCGCCAGACTGAAGCCCCGTTCACAGATGCGAATATGTATAAATAAAGAAAAAGCCGGTCAGTTGATCGGCTTTTTTATGTAACAATTAACACAGCTAAAGAATATACTGTAATCATAGATCAGTAATATTAAGGACCACACCTGCATCTGATATGTCGATATGACCGAATGACGGTCCTTTGCCGTCACGAGGACAGGCGCAGCTGCCCGGATTCATAATGTGATATCCGTCTTCAAATCGAAGATCTCTTGCGTGAGTATGACCATACAGGATTATATCGCAATGATGCTCTTCAGCAAGCATTTTGAGTCTTTCAACAGAGCTCTTTACACCATATCTGTGGCCGTGAGTAGCAAGGATCTTATGATGCATCACCGGAAGAACAAATACATCATGCGAAAGCGAAGCATAATCACAGTTTCCGGCAACATGAATTATTTTAGGAGCTATGACTGGATGAGAAGCAACAAAAGTATCGAGCTCACGTTCTCCGTCGCCAAGATGGATTATCCAGTCTGCATCTGTATTTCTAAGGATTACTTTTTCAAGTGAGGCGTAATCTCCGTGAGAATCAGACAAAACAATGATCCGCATATTGACCCCCTTAAATTATATGTCTTTCAAAAGGTATTCCAAGTAGATTATAACATAAAAAACAGAAAAAAGCAATATATATTTATAAAGAAATATGATCGGAGGTAATTATGAACAGAAATTCAATTGATCCTAAAAAGGCAAACGGACTGATAAACGTACTTAGCAAAAAGATAGGTATTTCATCTGAACAGCTGAGAAGTGAACTCGAATCAGGAAAATTCGATAATACATTATCAGCAATGAACAAAAATGACGCAGCAAAATTTCAGCAGGCACTTAATAATCCGGGACTTATCGAAAAAATGATGAGCACTCCTCAGGCTAAGTCACTTTATAAAAAACTATCTGGTGAAAAATAATTGCCGGGAGGCGAAAAAATGGACGATATAACAGCAAAGCTCAGTGAGCTATTATCCGACGAAGAAAGTGTAAAACAGCTTTCAGAGCTTGCACAGATGATGATGTCGGATGAAAGTACAAATGATAAAGTTGAAGCCGGAAACGATGTGGATATTACGGACTTCAGTGGTATCATAAAGCTTGGAAGCTTATTAGGTTCAGCGGCGCAGAGCGATAAAAATACTGAGTTTTTACTTGCTCTAAAGCCTCATCTGAATGAAGAAAAGCAAAAGAAAGTAGATAAAGCGATCAAACTCTTGAAGTTGATCGCTGTGTGGAATATGGCCAAAGAAAGTGGACTGCTAAATGATATAATATAAAAGAGGAGGAGATGTGCAATGGCTGTATATGACAGACAGAACCTCGATCATATGCGTCGGGAAGCAAGAGAACGATCATATGTAATGCACAGCCGTTCACAATCATCTCCTAATAATACATATACTGACGAGGGGGCACCTGGAAAAGATGATGAAAAAAAGAAAGACCGAACTGTACTTGATGAATTTTTGGGCGGAAAGCTTGATAAAGATAAATTATTGATAGCAGCTTTGTTATTTCTGCTTTTGCGTGAAGGCGGGGACAAAAAGCTGATCCTTGCTCTCGGATACATATTATTATGAAGGTGAATAATGGATAAAAGTATTTTTTCAATCACTGTTTTTGCTGTAGCTGCGATAATGGGGCTGTACTACTTCACAAGAAAAAACCGTATGAGATCATTACTCTATGGTTCTTTGACCGGTCTGACAGCGTTGATCCTGCTTTCACATTTTGGGGAAAAAATCGGATTGGATCTGGGAATGAATATATTCAATTGCTGTGGAAGCTTACTTCTTGGAGTACCGTTTGTTATATGTGAGGTTATATTGAAAATTTTATGATTACTTGAATAAATTTTTATAAAAACTATTGAAATTTTGGGGCAAATATGGTAAAATATAAATATCATATACAGGAGGTGGAGTATGAACGCCATAGATATAATCAATAAAACTAAAAAAAGTATACAGCTTACAGATGATGAGATCCGCTGGCTGGTAGACAGCTATACTGATGGAGAAATTCCTGATTATCAGATGTCTGCATGGCTCATGGCAGTAAGACTGAACGGACTGACTGAGCAGGAAACTCTTTCTCTTACCTATGCTATGCGTGACAGTGGAGATATCATGCGGCTTAATGTTGGCCTTACAGCTGATAAACACAGTACAGGCGGAGTAGGTGATAAGACAAGCTTCATAATCGGTCCTATCGCAGCTTCTTGTGGAGTATGTGTTGCAAAGATGTCAGGCAGAGGCCTCGGGCACACCGGTGGTACTATTGACAAGCTTGAGAGCATAAACGGTTTCCGTACTCAGCTTTCTGTAGAAGAATTTGAAGATATCCTCCGAAAGACAGGTTTTGCGATCATTTCTCAGAGCGAGGATCTTTGTCCTGCGGATAAAAAGATGTATGATTTAAGGAACGCCACCGGAACCGTGGACAGCATTCCGCTTATCGCAGCAAGTATAATGAGCAAAAAGCTTGCAGTTAACGCTGACTGCCTTGTGCTTGATGTAAAATATGGATCAGGCGCTTTTATGAAAACAAAAAAAGATGCAGAAAAGCTTGCAGCGCTTATGGAAAAGATCGGCAAGGGCGCTGAAAAACGCTGTAAGGCTGAAGTAACTGATATGGACAGTCCCCTTGGAATGAACATTGGAAACGCACTTGAAATTGCTGAGGCCATAGAAGTTCTTCAGGGGAAATGCAAAGGCAGGCTGTATGATACAAGTATAGAGCTTGCAGCAGATATTCTTGAACTTGCCGGTAAGGGTGATAATCAGCAGTGCAGAAAACTTGCAGAAGAGTCCGTTGCCTCGGGCAAAGCTCTTGATGTACTTCGCCGCACAATAATGCTTCAGGGCGGTGATCCGGCAGTATGTGACGATGTATCACTCCTTCCTCAGGCAAGATGTTCGTATGAGGTAAGAGCGATGCAGGATATGAAGATACTTCGCATCGACAGCGAGGAGATCGGAATGACTTCACTGCTTCTCGGTGCAGGCAGACTAAAAAAGGATGACCATGTTGATGCAACAGCAGGTATTGTAATGCATATACAGCCAGGTGATACCGTATCTACAGGTGACAAGCTTATGACACTTTACTCAACATTATGCAGTGATTTCTCTGATGCAGCAGTAAGGGCGTTGAATGCAATAGATTTTGAATCTGTCAATTGCCATAAGCCCTTGACTTAATTAAAAATATATGATACAATGAAAAAAACAGCTGAATGGAGGTAGCTGATCATGGGATTTATGGATTCAGTAAAAGGAATTGCAGAAAAAGTTAGCGGTACAGTGGAAAGCGGAGTAAAGTCCGTTACAGACAGTACAAAGAAAATGGGAGAAAAGACTAAGGTAAGAAATGAGATCAATAAGCTTGAGAGCGAGATCCATAATGCTTACTTCATTATCGGAAAGAGATATTTTGAAAAACACTCCGAAGCTCCCGAAGAGGACTATATCGCACCTATCAGTGACATAAAAAGCAAAACAGAAAGAATTGAAAAATTCAAGCTTCTTCTTGCTTCATATGAGGACAAGCAGCCTTGTTCCAATTGTGGTGCAGAGGTAGTCAAAGGACAGAAGTTCTGTGACAAGTGCGGAACCAAAATAGAGTTCCCGGAGCCTCCAATTATTGAAGGTTTCAATGACGTTGTACAGCAGCCTGTCGAGGTTGTTTCTCAAACTGAGCCACTGAAGAGATTTTGCACTAATTGCAGTGCTGAACTCGATCCAACACAGAAGTTCTGCGATAAATGCGGAACTAAAATAGGCGATTAATATTCTATCCGCACCGGCAATACGTTGCTGGTGCGGATAATTTGTTATGTATTATGCAAAGTGCTGATATTCTTGTGGATTTTTTGTTGATTATGCTTTTAGATATCTCTTTACTTTTTTGCTTTTTTGTGTTAAAATATATATAGTTTAACACTTTGAAGCTGTGGTGCTTTAAGGCACTGTCCCTAAGCTATTGCAGTTTATGACAAGAAAGGAATAATCATAATGCCAATTACAGAATTACTCGAAAGAAATGCCGAACTCTATGGAAGTGATGTCGCACTTGTTGAAGTCAATCCGGAAATAACTGAAGTCAGACGAAAAACATGGAGAGACTACGACCTGATCGAATCAGATCCCATAAGCTTCTACCGCCGTGAGATCACATGGAAGGTATTTGATGAAAAGGCTAACAGATTTGCAAATCTCCTCCTTAGCAGAGGTGTTAAAAAGGGCGATAAAGTCGGCATCCTCCTTATGAACTGTCTTGAATGGCTTCCTATATACTTTGGTATTCTTAAAACAGGAGCCCTTGCGGTCCCTCTTAATTTCAGATACACACCTGACGAGATAAAGTATTGTCTTGATCTTGCTGAGGTAGATGTACTCATGTTCGGCCCTGAATTTATAGGTCGAATCGAGGAAATAGCTGATGAAATAAGTAAAAATCGTCTTCTTTTTTATGTAGGCGAAGGATGTCCTACTTTTGCGGAGCATTACGACAGCCTTGTTGCTAACTGTCAGAGCACTGCACCGGGAATATCACTTACAGATGACGATGACGCAGCAATTTATTTCTCATCTGGTACTACCGGATTCCCGAAGGCTATACTTCATAAGCACCGCAGCCTTGTTCACTCTGCAAAGGTCGAGCAGAATCATCATGGTCAGACAAGAGAAGATATATTCCTTTGCATCCCACCTCTTTATCATACAGGTGCTAAAATGCACTGGTTCGGAAGTCTTTACTCCGGAAGCAAAGCCGTTCTTCTTAAAGGAATCAAGCCTAAAGCTATTCTTGAGACTGTTCATTATGAGGGCTGTTCTATCGTATGGCTTCTTGTTCCGTGGGCACAGGATATTCTTGACGCAATAGACAGGGGAGACATTGATCTTTCGCAGTACGATCTCAGCCGCTGGAGGCTTATGCATATTGGTGCTCAGCCAGTTCCTCCGTCGCTTATTTCCCGCTGGAAGAAGGTTTTCCCGAATCATCAGTATGATACCAACTACGGACTTAGCGAATCTATAGGACCGGGCTGCGTACATCTTGGTGTGGAGAATATACATAAAGTCGGCGCTATTGGTAAGGCCGGATTCGGCTGGGAAGTTAAGATCGCTGACGAAAACGGTAATGCTGTTGAGCGAGGACAGGTCGGTGAACTTTATGTAAAGGGACCTGGAGTAATGACCTGCTACTACAGAGACGAAAAAGCAACTTCTGAAACACTTAAGGATGGCTGGCTTCTTACCGGAGATATGGCACAGGAAGACGAGGATGGATTTATTTATCTTGTTGACCGTAAGAAGGATGTTATCATCAGCGGCGGTGAGAATCTCTATCCGGTTCAGATCGAGGACTTCCTTAGATCTCATCCTGCTATAAAGGATGTTGCTGTAATAGGTCTTCCTGATAAGCGTCTCGGAGAGATAGCGGCTGCAATAATCTCTATCAAGGAAGAATGTAACTGCACAGAAGAGGATATAAACAACTTCTGTCAGAAGCTTCCGAGATATAAAAGACCACACAAGATAATTTTTGCCGATGTTCCAAGAAATCCTACTGGAAAGATCGAGAAACCAAAGCTCCGTGAGAAGTACTGCGGAGAGAGTCTTGTTGCAAAGCAGATAAAGAACTGACACAGTATAAAAATTGCCTGAGAGTTATGGCTCTCAGGCAATTTTTTGTAATATATCGCCCGAACTAAGAATACTATATTCAAGGAGGCGATGATTATGGATAGAAATGAGTTTGATAAATACAAAAATGAAATGATGAAAATGTATGGAAAAAGCCACCAGCAAGACTTATCATCGAATGACCGAGGATTGTTGGATACAGTAATTGATGAAGAAAACGATTTTGAGTCGCCGGAAATACATGAAACAGATGAGAAATCAGCAGATGATACAGCATTTTCCTCGAATATCGAAGAGGATAACAGTGATGCTGAAGATGCAGAAAATGATTATAATAACCGTTATCCGGAGCCTGATCTTTCTGACTTTGAGATCATTGATGCAGAAAACAATGCAGCAGACAGCAAGCCGCCGGAGTATTTCTCGGAAGAAAGTCTTGGAAGCGGTAAAGGTTATATCCTTGTCAATGTCCGGACAGGAGATGAATCATCTGCTGTAGAGGGTGCCTCTGTGCTTATAACCGCAATTGTAAATGGAGAGCAGGTTATAATAGCGTCTGCTTTGACCGACCAGAACGGAACGGCAGGAAAAATTGAGGTTCCGGCACCGGATATAAGCCATTCACAGAAACCGGTTACTGACAGCCGTCCGTATAATCTATTTGATGTAAGCGTTACTGCAAAGGGATTTTTTAATACAAGAAGTGTCGATGTTCCAGTTTTTTCCGGAATCACATCAGTCCAGAATTTCAGCATGATTCCGGTCCCGTTGATGATGGGGGAGGCTTCGGAAATAGTTACAGTTTATAATCAGGAGCCCTTATTTGACCGACCAACAAGCAGGGAGGTGTGATATGCTTACAGGAGAACCATATATTCCTGAAACAATAACAGTTCACCTGGGGACACCAGATTCCAACGCTCCGAATGTAACGCTCGATTTTGCATCCTATATCAAAAATGTAACATCAAGCGAGATATACCCAACATGGCCGGAAAATGCGATCAGAGCAAATATATATGCAATAACAACATTTGCGCTTAATCGTATATACACAGAGTGGTATCGTTCCAGGGGATATGATTTTGATATAACATCAACAACGCAGTACGATCAGAAATTTATAAACGGCAGGGAATACTTTCAGAACATCAGCTACCTTGTAGACGAACTTTTTAACGATTACATCCGGCGGCAAGGAACAGTTGAACCGCTTTTTACAGCGTTTTGCAATGGAACAACCACAACTTGTGCAGGCCTTTCTCAGTGGGGGACTGTTGCACTTGCCAACCAAGGACTTACACCATACGAGATTTTACAATATTATTATGGGAAAAATATAGATATAGTGAAAAATGCACCTGTTCGTTCGGCTTTGCCTTCGTATCCCGGTATTGAACTAAAATTTGGCTCAGCCGGAAACGACGTTAGATCGTTACAGATTTTTCTAAACCGTATCTCCGGAAATTATCCAGCTATCCCTAAAATCCCGGCTGCTGACGGGATTTTTGACCAGGCAACTGAAAATGCTGTAAAAGTCTTTCAGCAAGTCTTTGGCCTCCAGGTCAATGGTATCGTTGATCTTGCAACATGGTACAGGATAACCTATATCTATACAAGCGTCAAAAAGATCGCAGAACTGAATTCCGAAGGAGTACGCTGGGACGAAATTGAAAATCCTTATACCGAGGATCTGAAAATCGGTATGCAGAGTATAGAGGTAAGCGTTCTGCAATACTATCTTGCTGTTATTGGAGCGTATTATGCTGCGGTTGAACCTGTAGAGATAACAGGATATTTCGGTGAAAAAACTGAACGCTCAGTAAAATCCTTCCAGCGTGTTTTCGGTCTGCCACAGACAGGAGAAGTTGACAGAGCGACAAGAAACGATCTTTATCGTGCATATCAGGGTATAGCAGAGTCGGTCCCACCCAAATATACTGCTGTCGCTTTATATCCTGGAACAGTTCTTCGTGAGGGAGATTCCGGAGAATCAGTAAAGATAATACAGGAGTACCTTACATATATCAACCGTACCTACAGCAATATCCCGGCAGTAAATAATACCGGATATTTTGGCCCAATAACCAAACAGTCTGTAACCGCATTTCAGCGTCAGTTCGGAATAAATCCCACAGGTATCGTTGGTGCTGTAACATGGGATAAGATCACAGAAATATATTCTGATCTCAGATTCGGATTCGATAAGCGTCCGTATCAGAATCCGGGATATACGATAACAGGCTGAAAGGGGAAATGATATGCCTTATACAAACGCACAGAAAAAACAGCATATATATGAATTACAGACATATTTATATGCCATATCTCTTTTTAACAATAATATCCCACAGGTTCTTCCGGACGGAGTATACGGAAAAGATACAGTGGCGGCAGTAAGAGCTTTTCAGCAGGAATACGGCCTTCCGGAGACAGGGAATACCGATCCTCTGACATGGAACAGGGTCGTAAGTGTTTATCGGTCATACATCAATTCAGCACCAGTGCCGTATAACGTTTTTCCCTCAGCAAAATACGTGTGCAGTTCAGGTGATAAAGGAGAGCTGATATACATTATTCAGGCAATGCTTAACGACATAAGTGGAAGTTATGAGAATTTCCCGGTAATAGATGTATGCGGAAATTATAATGATACAACTATGGATGCTGTAAAGATGTTCCAGAAGAAAACCGGTCTGCCACAGAACGGCAAGGTTGACAGCAGTACATGGAATATGCTTGTACGCTGCTGTGAGCATATCAATAAGACGCTTCACTGAACAGCAAAACGGACTCTTAGTGTTAAGAGTCCGTTTTGTATTTATATCAAGAAAGGAGAAATGAAAAAGCAATTATTATCTGTTATCTGCTTCATCGAGAGTGACATCAATGGACATTTCACGACCTTCTCTTACGATAGTCAGCTCGATAGTATCGCCGGCCTCATGTTTCTTCTTTATTGTATTAAGCTCAACGTATGTTTTTACATCTTCATCATCAACTGCTGTGATAACATCACCAATGCGTATGCCCGCTTTTTCAGCTGCACTGTTTTCAGATACTGAAGTAACATAAACGCCTACCGGAAGATTATACATACTTGATATTGCTTCAGTAACATCCTGACAGCTTATTCCAAGCTGTGCCTTTTCTTTGACATATCCATATTCCATAAGTTCATCGATTATCTTTGAGGCGGAATTTGAAGGGATTGCAAATCCGATGCCCTCTATCGAAGCTTGTCCGGAGTAGTTGCTGCTCATTTTTGATGAATTGATACCTATGACCTGTCCATACTTATTTATAAGAGGACCACCGGAATTTCCGGAGTTGATAGCAGCATCTGTCTGGATCAGTTCCATTGACTGATCGTTTATCGCTACCTGACGATCCTTACCAGAGATAATTCCTCTTGTAACAGTATTCATTAGGTCAAAACCGAGCGGGTTGCCTATAGCAACGACATCTTCTCCGAGTTTAAGTTCATCACTGTTGCCGAATTGAGCAGGGGTAAGTCCCTCTGCATTGATTTTCAAAACTGCGATATCACAATCTGTATCATAACCTATAACTTTAGCATCATAGCTGTTTCCGTCATTTAAAAGTACGGATATATCATCTGAAACTCCCTGGCCGTATTCACTGTCGTAAATGACATGGGCATTTGTTACAATATAACCGTCATCTGTGATAATAACGCCTGTGCCTGTAAAAGAAGCAGTTGATTCTGACGGAGTATTTCCGCCAAATCCGAATCCATAATAGTAACCGTTGTTATCATTTGAATATGTGAAATTGGATTCAATACCTACAACTGATGGGAGAAGCTTATCGACAATTTCCTCAGTGGTCAATTCCTCGTTGTTTGAGTCTTTCTGATCGATAACGCTTAATTTTTCAGCTTTAAGTGCATTTGAAGATTTCGGAGAGTCCACCTCAGTTAATTCAGCAGAGGCAGATGATGTATTCTTGCTTTCAGGAGCGAACTCACGATAAGCTGCGATCGAACCTCCGGATACTATAGCCAATGCCATAAGAAAAGCAGTTATCTTAGGTACGGTGTGTTTCTTTTTAGTTGCAGAGAACTTTGCGGTCTCTATCTCGTTAACATATGGATTGGACTGAAGGTGAACAGCTTCCTCTTCGTATTCAATTCCTGTGTTCATATTTTTATCGTTCATCATAAAATTCACTTTCCTTTTCATTTATTTCTGAGTTCCTTTCCTCAGGCTATGGTCATATTATAGATGGCCAATGTGAAATAAATTTGCTATAATTGTATAGATTTCAGAAGTATTGCGTGAACTATTTTTCACTAACCTGAAGAAAATGTGAATTAATGTGAAAAGGAAGTAACTGGAATCAACACATTGTTTACACAAAAATACCGCTGCGGTAATGCAGCGGTATTTCTTTTATGAATTAGCGGCGCTAATAATACTATTCAAAATGTTCGTGTCCCATGTAAGAGAAGATCTGTTGAATATAGCATAGCTTCCGGAACCTGATGAAAGGCCGTTATCCCAGACAAAGCATTTTATTCCCTGCTTCTTTGCAGATGAAATATAAAAATTGTAATAAGAGCTTCTTATCGATTCTGCACTTGAATTTACACAGCCGAACTCATCGATGATGACAGGTATTCCTTTGGCAATAAATTTATCATGGAGAACCTTGAATTTATTTGCAACATCATCTAATTCACTTTGCGAGTAAGAAGAAGCTGAACCATCAGCAAATTTCCAAGGCGCATAATAGTGAACGGAGAAGATAACATTTCCTGCATTTACAGGGATATTAACATCATTTATCGCTACAGTTTCAGCAGATGCAGCATAAGATGTAATTATAATAGTACGGTATGGATTGTTTCCGCCGCTTGATCTGACTGTGTTCACAAAATCCTGCTCATACTTATTTATAAGGGATCTCTCG
The DNA here is from genome assembly GCA_001604035.1 of Clostridiales bacterium Firm_05. Classification (GTDB taxonomy): domain Bacteria; phylum Bacillota; class Clostridia; order Oscillospirales; family Ruminococcaceae; genus Ruminococcus. The sequence goes on along the minus strand of LVAK01000105.1, from coordinate 839 downwards.
TCTGATGTTCCACCGATCCATTCGTTAGAGCTTCCAACTGTCCTTGGTTCATTCATGCCCTCAAAGATAAGTCTGTCGCCATAATCAGCAAATTCTGTGCAGATCTGAGTCCAGATCTTTTTGAGCTTAGCGCTGTCGCCATCATATTCATCGTTCTGTGGGGTGAACCATATATAATCATCATGATGCATATCAAGAATAACGATCATATCATTATTGTAAGCGTAATCTACAACTTCTTTTACACGGTTCATCCATTCACTTGTTATCTGGTCACCATTCATGTGTTCGCCCCATGTTACGGGAATACGAATTGAATTAAAGCCTGCATTCTTAACGGAATCTATCATTTCCTTTGAGGTTTTTGGATTGCCCCAGCCGGTTTCAGTGTCAACGCCTGATTTTCCGGTATTGTAGCAATCAAGAGTGTTTCCGAGGTTCCATCCGACATTCATAGCTTCAACTATTTGCGAAGCTGATCTGAAGTTACTGTTTGAAGAAGGGTTCTGAGGGTCGGGAGAATTGAGCGAAGGATCACTTACATATGATATGTCGCCGTCACTCTGGCTGTAATGAGCAGATATATTTTTAAGTGTAAGCGTCGGCTGCTCGCTCCACCAATAACCGAATCTGACTTCAGCTTCTGGTGAGATATACTGCTTTGCAGCAGCAGAGAGGAACCATGTTACACTTGCGGTTGAGCTATCAGTCATTATAGCGGTATCAGGTGAGGACTGATAAAAGTTATCTCCAGAACCTATGCTGAATCCGCAGTTGAGCTTTTTAAAAGCGCCTCCAGCTGACACGTCAAAAGTCAGTGTCTCCGGAATCGTGTTATC
>LVAK01000104.1 GCA_001604035.1 Clostridiales bacterium Firm_05 | reverse complement strand
AGCAGGTTGGTGTAGTAGAAATTCGCAGCAAGGCGGTTCATTTCGTAGATGCGTGTCTTGAGCTTGGCACGCATTGCGTCACGAGGATCCTTATGGGGCACCTCAAGTCCTGCACGCTGTGCCAGCATATTGACTGCTTCGGGGAATGAGAGGTTTTCGATCTTCATGATGAAGGTGATAACGTCTCCGCCGGCGCCGCATCCGAAGCAGTAGAAATGCGGATCATCGCCGAGATATATGTAACATGAAGGGGTTTTCTCTGAATGGAAAGGGCAGTTGCAGACGTAGTTCCTGCCACGCCGGACAAGATTCACATAGCTGCCCATTACTGTTTCGATGGGGTTAGCTTCTCTGAGCCTCAGAATGAATTCGTCGTTTCTTTGCATTGGCTCCTCCGCTATTTCCAGAACTTCGGTACGAAGAGTTCGGTGTACAGATCCACGGCGTAGGCATCGCTCATACCGGAAATATAGTCACATACAGCACGATGCTCGTCAGAATCACGCATTATATTGCGGTACTCATCCGGAAGTGCCGAGGTATGCTCTATGAAGTATGAGTAAAGCTTCTTGACCAGCAGCTCTGCTTTGGCTTCCTCCTGTTTTGCAGCGGGATTGGTATATACGCTTTTGAACATGAAGGCCTTCAGGTTGTCATGTGCCTTACGTACCTGAGGAGAAAAGTCTATTTCATAGGCGCCGTGTTCGATCACAGATGCTATGAGCGTAGTTATTCGCTGAGTTTTGGTCTTGCCGAGGACTTTTACACAGTCCCATGGAAGATCCTCCTGCCGAAGTATACCTGCACGTATCGAGTCCTCGATATCGTGATTGATATAAGCGATAGTATCGGCAAGCCGGACTATATTGCCCTCTTTAGTGGCGGCCACGAGATTTGTATGGCACTCAATGCCGTCCTTTACAGCAAATGTGAGGTTAAGTCCCTTGCCCTTCTTCTCGATTATTTCGGCAACACGGACACTCTGCTGGTAATGTCTGAATCCGTGTGGGCATATCTCATTGAGAACTTTTTCTCCGCAATGTCCGAAAGGGGAGTGGCCGAGATCATGACCGAGGGCGATAGCCTCTGTAAGGTCTTCATTGAGCCTCATTCCACGGGAAATAGTTCTTGCTATCTGTGAGACTTCAAGGGTATGTGTCAGGCGTGTGCGGTAATGGTCGCCCACAGGTGAAAGAAAGACCTGAGTCTTACGTTTGAGTCTGCGGAAGGAGTTGCAGTGAAGGATACGGTCTCTGTCACGCTGAAATTCGCTTCTGTATGGACATTTGTCCTCACTTCTGCTTCTTGCAGTCATATTTTCGTTTGTGCTGAGACAAGCGTAATTGCTGAGGATAGCAGCCTCAGTATTTTCGATCTGTTCTCTTACTGTCAAACTCATCACCCCTTTGCATAATTACCCTTACATAATACTTATACTACAGAAAAGTGAAAAATCCTCTAAGAAATCATGAAATATTTTTCACAGAAGAAAAATCCTCGTAAAGTTCTCCTGAATCCTCAATAATTATGGAGCCGTTTGTGGCTTCTGTAAGCTCTTTTGTGAGTGCCTGAAGCTTTTCCGAAAGGACAAGGATATCGAGTATCACATCACTGCCAAAATCTGAATTTACAGTGATGGTATCAAAATTCGGGAGAATATAGGCTATTTTGCCGTACATTCCATAATCGGTGGTTATCCTGAGCTTGTGACAAAGGCACATATGCATGATATCTGCTGCGTCACAGGCAATTGAAGCGGCATGGGAGTAGGCTCTTACGAGACCGCCTCCGCCGAGGAGGATACCTCCGAAGTATCTTGTAACGACAACACATACATCAGTCAGCCCACGTTTCCTGAGCACATCAAGGACAGGCATACCCGCCGTGCCCTGAGGCTCGCTGTCGTCGGAATATCGGGAAATATTATCCTGCCTGAGGATATAGGCGTATACGTTATGCTTAGCCTTCCTGTGTTCAGCCTTTATGGAATTTATGAAAGCTACGGCTTCATCGTTGGTCTTTACCGGAGCGATATGGCCGATAAATTCAGATCTTTTTTCGATGAAGGAGTCTTTTGCCGGCTTTGAGATAGTATAATAATTCATATTTAAACCTTAATGTAAATAACGCAAAAAGCCGGTCATTAGACCGGCTGTATGACTTACTTGTCCATATTGAAACGCTTCTTGAATCTGTCAACACGTCCGCCTGTATCAACAAGCTTCTGCTTGCCTGTATAGAACGGATGGCACTTTGAGCAGATTTCAACCTTGATGTTTTCCTTTGTGGACATAGTCTCGATCACGTTACCGCAGTGGCAGGTAATAGTGGTCTTTACAAAGTTAGGATGGATTCCCTCTTTCACGATAGTCACCTCTTTCAATGATTATGTGTATCCGTGCAGCCCATCAGTTCCCTTAGACAGTAGTGCCGTTATACATTACAGTTATTAATTATACAACATATAGAGCTGTATGTCAAGGGGAATGAGATATATTTTTTTGTTTTAATTTGTCACTGCCTGACGGCTGTAAAGAATATCCTCGGGAATTTGAAGAGCACCTCACCGTTTGCCTGTACCGGATATGTGATACGTATCTTTTCCAGCAGTTCTTCCTCGAATTTTAGAGCGTCCTCTTCGGAAAGCTGTGCGAGGTACGGGCGTAAGCCTGTACCCTTATACCATTCGATAATACTCTGGTGATCAGGCATACGGTGGCCGTAAACAGTTTTCCATATGCTGAAATCACTGGTGAGTGAAGCGAGAATATCGAAATATCTGCCCTGAGAGAGGGTGTTGAGAGTACGTGGATTCTTTATTATCCTTGCCCATTTATCGCTGAAAGCCAGCTTCTGTATAAGCTGCTGCACCGGATGTTCGCTCTGCATGGGAGCTTGTGCAGCCAGAACCCCACCTGTTTTGAGCAGTCCCATAAGTTTGGGGAGGAGCGTTTTGTGGTCGGGGATCCACTGTATACAGGCATTTGAAAAAACAATATCGAAATCGTTTCCGAGGGCTGAGCAATCTCCGGAGCCGTCGAACAGGATGAATTCGATATCCGGGTGGAGCCTTTTTGCTTCTTCAAGCATAGTATGAGAATTATCAGCGCCGATTATCTTTGCGAAGGGGTACTTGTCCTTCAGGAGCTGTGTACTGTTGCCTGTTCCACAGCCCAGATCGAGGATCTTCTGCGGATTCCTTATATTGACTCTGCTGAGGAGATCGATAGCCGGCAGAGTTCTTTCCTGCATGAATTTAGAGTACTGTTCGGGATTCCAGTCTTTCATTTAAACACTCCGTTTCTAAAAATTAAGAGGCAAACCATGAAGTCTGCCTCTATGTAAAATCTTAGTTGAAGACCTTTGTGAAGTCTCCGCAGAGCTTTTCTTCAAGAGCTTCTGCCTCAGCCTTGGTAGGCTGCTTGGCTGTGAAGTAGGTCTTGATCTTCGGCTCTGTACCGGAAGGACGAACAATTGCCTTAGAACCGCCCTCAAGGTAGAATGCGAGTACATTTGACTTAGGAAGTGTTATAGCTGATTCTGTACCTGCTGCGATATCCTTGGAAACGCTTGTCTGGTAATCTTCGAACTTAATGACCTTGAGACCGCCGATCTCCTTAGGAGGAGCGTTTCTGAGTTTTGTCATGATATCGGCCATTTTGTTCATACCGCTCTCACCCTCGAAAGTGAAGCTGTGGAGAGTCTGGAGGAACATACCGTACTTCTTGTACATATTCTCACGAGCCTGGAGAAGAGTAATGCCCTGTGTGCGATAGTATGCAGCCATTTCACAGATGAGCATTGAAGCGTTTACAGCATCCTTGTCTCTTACATATGAGCCTGAGAGATAGCCGTAGCTTTCCTCGAATCCGAATATATAGCGGTTCTCCTCACCCTTTTCCTCAAGGAGGCCGATCTGTTCACCAATGAACTTGAAACCAGTGAGAACATCAATGACCTGAACGCCGTATTCCTTAGCGATGAGGTTTACGATATCTGTAGTAACGATAGTTTTTACAGTTATAGGATCCTTAGGCATTGAACCCTTCTTTATACGCTGCTGGCAGATGTACTCCAGAAGGAGAGCGCCAACTTCGTTTCCTGAGAAGAGAGCGTAGCCGTCTCCGTCGGGAACAGCGATACCAACACGGTCGCAGTCAGGATCTGTAGCAAGGAGAAGATCAGGCTTGACCTCATTGCAGTACTTAAGACCGATCTCGAGAGCCTCACGGATCTCAGGATTTGGATAAGGGCAGGTAGTGAAGTTGCCGTCGGGATTCTCCTGTTCCTTAACTATAGTAACATCTGAAATGCCGAGGCGCTTGAGGATCTCACGTACAGGCTTGTTTCCTGTACCGTTGAGAGGAGTATAAACGACCTTGAGACCGCTTGAAGCGCAGAGGTCAGCGTTTATTCCCTCAGCGAGAACATTTTTGTAGAAGTCCTCGATGACCTCATTTCCGATGTATGAGATATTTCCCTTTGCAAGCTCCTCGTCAAATGAAGAGGTCTTTACGCCGTTGAACATATCCAGTGAATTGATCTTTTCGAGAATGATCTCAGCACCTCTGAGTGTGATCTGGCAGCCGTCCTCGCCGTATACCTTGTAGCCGTTGTACTTAGCAGGGTTGTGGCTTGCAGTTACCATTATACCGCCCTGGCACTTCAGCGCACGAACTGCGAATGAAAGGCAGGGAGTAGGCATAAGCTCTGTATATATGTGTACCTTGATACCGTTTGCGGCAAGCACCTCAGCAGCAGCCTTTGAAAATACGTCAGACTTGATACGGCTGTCGAAAGATATAGCAACGCTTGGGTTCTTGTACTCCTGATTGAGATAATCAGCAAAGCCCTGAGTTGCTCTTCTAACTGTGTAGATGTTCATACGGTTTGAACCGGCGCCGATGACGCCTCTCAGACCGCCTGTGCCGAATTCGAGATCACGGTAAAATCTATCATTTATAGCGTCATTGTCGCCTTTAATACTCTCCAGCTCTGTAAGAAGATCTGGATCCTCTTTAGCGTTATTACACCAAAGATCATAAAGCTCCAATTCTGTCATTACAATACCTCCTAAAAGAAATATACAATATTATACCACATTTTACATTAGATGAAAAGAGTTTTTTTTGTCAAACTATAAATTTTTATGTTTTTACTATTATCAATAACTCAGGGGGATGTTTTTTATTAATCTTTTCACTTCGGAGCATTGCGGATGGCTTTGAGCCAATTGAAGGCTACAGACAGGAGCATCGGTACGATTATGGCTGTGGGGAGCGATACGAAATAGCTTAGCGTAAGGTTGTCTGCGATCTTCCAGAGGAAAAGATCGTGAAGAATGTAGATGAAAAGAGTATGCTTGCCTATCGTTTCTGCTGTTGTTCTTATCAGCTTTGTTTGTTGCACATGGTAAACTGCATAGGTGATGAGCAGCACTGCGCCTATACCGCAGGCAGGCACAATGAATTTGTTTGTTATAAATATGAGTGCAGTCAGCGGACGGCTGCGAGGGAATGAACCGAAAATATTATCAAGACGGGACATCTGCCTGGTCATGCCCTGGCCGTACAGAGGGGTGAGGGCGATGAAGCCTGCTGTCAGTATACAGTATATTGGCAGAAGCTTGTTTCCGTACCGTTTTTTCAGCTCCGGTGCGGCAGCTCCTGCTGCGTAGAATATGAGACAGTGTGACAGGTGATGGGCTATATCTATCTGTGAGCGTTCAAATCTGCATACTGCCACTGAAATGCCGATAACTCCGGCAAAGAGAAGTCCGTGCAGTCTGTATTTTTGTTCAAGGAAGAGGACTGTATCTGCAATTAGGATGAATGGCAGATACCAGTATGCCATTGGTGAAAGAAAGTCAGCGATGCTGCTTCGCCTGAGGATGATGTACCACAGAATTAATGCGAGCAGATACGGTATTGCGATCTGCCGCAGTCTTTTTTTCAGCCACAGAGTATCTGTCTTGAGGGTAAGCCGGCAGATATATCCGCTGATAAAGGTGAAAAGCGGCATATGGAACGAGTATATGAAGCGGAAAACGGTGTTTTCCTCATACGCATCAGGTCCGGTGCCGGGTATCTGGCTTACAGCGTGTCCGATACAAACAAGTATGATAGCCAGCCCTTTGATGAAGTCCAGCTCAGGAATCCTTTTTTTCACGCACATCCTCCTTCCATAAAAATAGCAGGCTGCCGCAGAGGGCAGCAGCCTGTTAATTGCGATATTATTGCGGATCAGTCACCAAATGATACTCCGATATCACGGGCAGCGATAACGAGATGGTTCTCGGTGTCTACAAATTTAGTTTTACCCGCGATATCCTCAAGCTTGTTAGAGGTTATCTTGTTGCCGATCTTGGCAACAGTTCTTCCGTACCTTTCCTTTGAGATCAGGTAAGCGGCGTGAACGCCGAACTGAGTGGAGAGAACACGGTCATAAGCGCTTGGAGCGCCGCCTCTCAGCATATGTCCCGGAACGCAGACTCTTGCCTCCATACCGGTGTTTGCCTGTATCTGGGCAGCGATACGGCTTGTGGCGGTGATTATACCTGCCTCGGCACGCTTCTTTGCTCTTTCCTTTTTCTTCATCTTTGCCTCATTGATATCATAAGCACCTTCTGCAACAGCGAGGATAGAGAATGTCTTTCCTGAAGCACTTCTTGCCATTACAGCATCGCAGACCTTATCGATGTCGTAAGGTATCTCAGGGATGATGATAATATCAGCGCCGCCGGCGATACCGGCATTGAGGGTGAGCCAGCCAGCCTTATTGCCCATGATCTCACATACGAGGATACGGGAGTGACTTGCGGCGGTAGTATGGAGACGGTCGATGACATCTGTAGCAATATCCACAGCAGTATGGAAGCCGAAAGTTACATCGGTGCCGTATATATCATTGTCAATAGTTTTGGGAAGTCCGATAACGTTGAGTCCCTCATCGGCAAGGAGCTTTGAGGTCTTGTGTGTACCGTTTCCGCCGAGAGTGAGAAGGCAGTCAAGCTTCTGCTTCTTGTAGGTCTCCTTCATGTTCTTGACCTTGTCTACATTATCATCGCCGATGACCTGCATCATCTTGAACGGTTGGCGTTTTGTGCCGAATATGGTGCCGCCCTGAGTGAGAATGCCTGAAAATGAAGAAGGTGACATATCCTTGCAGAGGTTGTTGATGAGGCCGTAATAACCGTTGGAGATGCCTACGATCTCCACATTATCCTCTCCGAAACGCTCATAGCAGGCCTTAGCAACGCCTCTGATTGTTGCGTTGAGTCCCGGGCAGTCACCGCCGCTGGTCAGGATTCCTATTCGTCTTTTCATTGTATGATACCTCCGTATAAATAATTGTGAATCAGGATCATTTTTTCATATTGATCTCGAAGAACTGCTGGAGCTGTTCAGGCGGCATAGGCTTTCCATAGAGGAAGCCCTGGCCGTAGTCACATCCTGCCATACGCAGGATTGATTCCTGTACCTTATCCTCGATGCCTTCTGCGATAGTATCTATCTTCTTTGATTTAGCTATTCTTATAACGGCAGAAACGATCTCATAAGCAATGTTATCGTGTTCGATGTCAGTGATGAAGGAACGATCCAGCTTTAGGAGAGTAATGGGCAGTGTCTGGAGATAGCTCAATGAGGAGTAGCCGGTTCCGAAATCGTCCATAGCCAGCTTTACGCCGAGCTCACGGAGCTTGTTCATCTGTGAAACAGCGAAGTCGATATCGTTCAGTGCAAGGCTTTCGGTAAGCTCGACCTCCAGCCACTGCGGATCCAGACCGGATCTTGCCAGAGCATCCAGGACTTTTTCCTTGAGGTCGGACTGATAGAAATCGGCGGAGGTGAAGTTTATGGACATAACTATGCTTGGATAGCCCATTTTCTGCCAGAGCTTGTTCTGACGGCAACCCTCATTCAGAACAAATTCACTGATCTTGCCTATAAGGTGGCTGCGCTCGGCGATAGGCACGAAAGCATCCGGAGTAACTATAGTGCCGTCGGGCTTTATCCAGCGTATGAGCGCTTCAACGCCCATGATCTTGCCGTTGGCAAGATTGATCTTAGGCTGGTAGAAGAGCTGGAGTTCATTGTTGTCAATTGCAAGTGCAAGTGATTTTTCAAGCTCAGTATTGCCGATGATAGAATCGTGCATACTCGGTTCATAAGCGCAGATGCTTCCCTGATTGCCGTCGCTGGATTTCAGAGCAAATTCAGCGTGTTCCATAACATCGAGGAAGGAGCTTCCGTCCTCGGGCATTCTCGAATAGCCTGCGGAGCAGTTGAGATTGATGGAAGCAAGCTCGTCCACAGCAAGCTTTGCAAATTCGTCCTGTATTGACCTTACGGTACGTACCGGAAGATCGTTGTCTCCATAGTCACGGAGAATAAGCGCAAAGTTATCGCCGCTTATTCTTGCAGCAAGGCCGCCGGGAGTAACGAATTTGTACAGGATGTGGGCGAAATTCCTGAGGATATAATTTCCGTTCTTGTAGCCGCAGGTATCATTGATGATATGGAAGCGATCGATATCGAGGACGATTATCCAGTAGGAATACTGGAGAAGGCGGCAGGTATCGTATATTTCCTGACCTGTATCCACCAGCTTGTTCCTGTTGGCGATCTCTGTGACCTCATCGATGTACGCCAGTCTTTCGATGAGGATATCCTTTTCGTGCTCCTGAGTTATATCAAGGATAGCTCCGCCGAAGAGCGGTAGAGTGTTATCTGTTCCCTCGATGGACTTATAACGGTAGGAGTACCAGTGATAAATGCCGTCAGCGGATTTTATACGCATATCAATGCTCTTGACTTCTGAGGTGTCGGTGGATTTTACAGCGCTGTCGAACTGTATTCTGTCATTGGGATGAACCAGTGAACGGAATTCGCCTACAGTTATACTGCTGCTCCTGAGGCCGAGCATCCTGACCATTTCTGAGGAGGCACGATAATTCTTTCTGTCGGTACTCATTATAACACCGATCTCGGCCAGCTCCATTGAGGAGTTGAAGAAGTCGTTGGCACTCGCAAGGTTCACCCTCATCTTTTTCAGTTCAGTCAGGTTAAAGCCGGTGCTGAGGTACAGATTGTTTTTCTTTCGCTTTTTGACGATGGATGTACTCCATGCTATGCTGATGATATTGCCTGCGGAATTTTTGAATCTGGCTTCATATGAAGGATTGTCTATCACTCGCTCGAAGGCTTCCTTATCCGGGACTGGTATGCCGAAGATCTGCCATGCAGCCGAGCGCTGATTGGCATCTTCCTTTTTGAGCCCGATGAGATCACGCAGCTTCTTATTCATATGGACATATGAGAAGTCGTCTGACCAGACGATCATTTCGGTATTCAGACTTTCGATTATGGATATAAATTCGTTCTGTCCCACGGAATTTTTATGGAGGCGGAACATAAGTCCCGAGAGAAATGCGATAAGCAGCAGGAAGATCACGGTGGAGAGATAGATGAGCAGTGTAGAATAAGCTTTGTCCGGAAACATATAGCAGTAACCGACCAGCGCCATTGTGCCGGCAGCGATTATGAGTGCTGCTGCCACAGGGTGCAGAGAACGTTTCTTCTTGTTCATGACCTTCGCCTCCTTTTCCAGAGTATTGTGCCGGGACTTCAGAAAGGCATTCTGCCGGCAATATATCGGCAGTACGCAATTGTTTTATTATTCCGTAATGTACCGATTATATTATAGCAAATTTTACTGAAAATGTCAACGGGAATTTACACATGAAAGACATTTTTGATGAAATTGACTGAAATGCACAAGAAATCTTCATAAAAACTACACATTCACCTGTTAATATGTTATAATATAATAGTACATTCAAAGGAAACGTAATTGTTTCCGGATAAATATAGACCGGAGGTAATTTTTATGGCACATATTCTGGTAGTAGATGATGAAGTAAATATACGCAAGGTGGTCAGGGAGTATGCCGAATTTGACGGCTACGAGGTAACTGAGGCTGAAAATGGCATGGAGGCGGTAAACCTTTGTCATAACAATGATTATGACCTTATTATAATGGACGTTATGATGCCAAGACTTGACGGTTATTCTGCCTGCAAGGAGATACATAAAACAAAGAAGATACCTGTGATAATGCTCTCTGCAAGAAGCGAGGAGTACGATAAGCTCTTCGGCTTTGAGATCGGCATTGACGATTATGTTGTAAAGCCCTTCTCCCCAAAGGAACTTATGGCGAGAGTTAAGGTCGTTCTCAAGAGAAATGCAAGACCTGCTGAGGCAGCACAGCCTGACAAATACGTATTTGAAGGCCTTGAAGTGGATATCTCCGGCAGAGAGGTCTATGTAAACGGCGAGAAGGCTTCGATGACTCCGAAGGAGTATGATCTCCTGTTCTACCTTGTTAAGAACAAGAACATCGCTCTTTCAAGAGACAAGCTTCTTGAGGAAGTCTGGGGTTATGATTTCTTCGGAGACGACAGAACGGTGGATACTCACATAAAAATGCTGAGAAACAGCCTTGGCGAGTACAGAAAATTCATCGTTACTCTGAGAGGAATGGGATACAAGTTTGAAGCTAATTAAGAAGCTCCGGAACGCCAGTAACCGTATGCCGCTGAAGTTCAGGATATGGATGTACTTCATCCTGTTCACGATCGCTGTATTTGTTCTGCTGTGGACGTTCCAGATACTTTTTCTTGAAAAATTCTACGAGAGTATGAAGGTAAGAGATGCTGCTGCCGCTGCAACAAAGATCTCTGATTCGTATGAGTCTATGGATAAGACTGAATTCAGAAGCTTTCTGAATGATGTTGCTGTGGAGAACGACCTGTGCATAGAGGTGCTTGACAGATATGGGCGCTCCATGTATTCAGTGGAAGTGTTGGGAGACTGCCTTATACATGGCCGTGAAAATTCCACATTCACATATGTGTCGGATATCGTTAAGAATGATGACAAGGAAATACGCTACCGTATAGTAAATCCGAGGACACATAATGAAATGCTGCTATATGGCTGCGTACTTGGCGATAAAGACAAGCCTGACGGCTTTTTGCTGCTTAATTCAGCACTGGTGCCGGTGGGCTCAACGGTATCGATAATCAAGCGGCAGCTGATGATAATAACCGCATTCCTCATAGTGATCGCATTCATCATCTCGCTTTTCCTTTCAAGAAGGATCGCACGCCCTATCACAAGGATCACAAGTTCTGCCGAACAGCTTGCAAAGGGAAATTTCAATACAAAGTTTGACGGACGTGGATATCTGGAATCCCAGACGCTGGCGGATACGCTGACATATGCGGAAAAAGAGCTGTCCCGGGTGGATACGATGCAGAGGGATCTTATCGCCAATGTTTCTCACGACCTGAGAACACCGCTGACTATGCTCAAGGCGTATGCGGAGATGATAAGAGATCTTTCCGGCGATAATCCGGTTAAGAGAAACGAGCACCTTGAGATAATAATCAATGAGACCGACAGGCTTGCAATGCTTGTAAACGATATCCTCGACCTGTCAAAACTGGAAAGCGGCCGCCAGAAGCTGAATCCTACCGAATTTGGCATCAGGGGCAAGCTGACAGAGATAATTGACCGTTTCAAGGGCATTTCCGAGAAACAGGGGTATGAGATACAGTTTGCTCCGGATAAGGAGATAACCGTCTGCTGCGATGTAGTGAAGATCGAGCAGGTCATCTATAACCTTATCAACAATGCTATCAATTATACAGGTGAGGATAAGAAGGTGTATGTCCGCCAGATCAATCAGCCGGACGGTGTACTCATAGAGGTGGAGGACACAGGCGATGGCATCGAGGAGGAGAAGATCAAGCTCATCTTTGATAAATACTATCGTTCTGAGAACCATAAGCGAGAGGTAGTGGGTACAGGTCTTGGTTTATCCATTGTTAAAGCAGTGTTGAAGCTTCATAATTATGACTATGGAGTAAGAAGTACGCTGGGCAAAGGATCAGTTTTCTGGTTCCGGATAAGCGGTCGATAGACCATATACAATATATATGAACATATAAACCGATGATTCTCGATAAATCGGCAAATCTTCAATTATTGTTAATAAAATCTTAATAATTTCATCACAAAACTATCACATAACATGGATATAATATAATTGCTGAGGGAGAATATCCCGAAGCTGATTTTCATGGTAGTTTAATGTTTACCCCAACATTAAATTATTAAATCCCCAATAATCCCTATATCATGGCAGATGAGCTTCCTGAAAAGGAGGCTCGTTTGTTTTTTTGTGATATTTTCAGGGGGATCTGGAAAAAGACTGCTGCTTGTTGCGTTGGCGCAACAGCTGACACAAGGCTATAAACCTACTTTTTTAATATGTATAAAATTAATTTTTCGTCAGCTATTGACAAATTCTATTATTGGGTATATAATATTGACATAACCTTATCAAGAGTGGCGGAGGAAACAGGTCCTGTGAAGCCCGGCAACCTGACTGCAAATGCAGACAAGGTGCTAAATCCTGCGGTTTATCCGGAAGATGAGGAGTTTATCAAAAACTAAGCGCTTCGGAATGAAGCGCTTTTTATTTTGTCTGGAGGTATATTTTAATGAGTAAATGCTTTTTTACATCAGAATCTGTAACAGAAGGACATCCCGATAAGATCTGTGACCAGATCTCAGATGCCGTTCTCGATGCAATACTTGAACAGGATAAGACAGGTCGTGTTGCCTGCGAGACAGTAGTTACAACAGGTATGATAATGTGTATGGGAGAGATCACAACTTCTGCTGATATCGATATCCCGAAGATCGCTCGTCAGGTAGTTACAGAGATCGGATACGACAGAGCTAAGTACGGTTTCGATGCACACACCTGTGCTGTTCTCACATCTATCGATGAGCAGTCACCTGATATCGCAATGGGCGTTAATGAGGCTTTTGAATATCGTGAGGAGAACAATGAAAGCGACGGCCTTTCAAACGGTGCCGGAGATCAGGGTATCATGTTCGGTTATGCCTGCAATGAGACTCCTGAGCTCATGCCTCTCCCTATCTCACTTGCACATAAGCTTGCGCTCCGTCTTACAGAGGTAAGAAAGGACGGCACACTCCGTTACCTCCGTCCTGACGGAAAGACACAGGTCACTGTTGAGTATGATAACGGCAAGCCGGTACGTATCGACGCAGTTGTCGTATCATCACAGCACTCTGCAGATATCAGCCTCGATCAGCTCCGCAAGGACATCGAAGAGCTTGTTATCAGAGCTATCATCCCTGCTGATCTCATGGATGAGAATACAAAGATATTCATCAATCCTACAGGACGTTTCGTAGTAGGTGGACCTCAGGGAGACAGCGGTCTTACAGGCCGTAAGATCATCGTTGATACATATGGCGGATATTCACGCCACGGCGGCGGAGCTTTCAGCGGAAAGGATCCGACAAAGGTTGACAGAAGTGCGGCATATGCATCAAGATACATTGCTAAGAATATCGTTGCAGCAGGACTTGCTGACAAGTGCGAGGTACAGCTCTCATATGCAATCGGCGTTGCAAAGCCTATCTCTATACTTGTAGACACATTCGGTACAGGCAAGGTTGATGAGGACAAGCTTTCAGAGGCTGTATCAAAGGTATTTGATCTCAGACCTACAGCAATAATCGAAATGCTCAATCTCAGAAAGCCTCAGTACAGACAGCTTGCAGCTTACGGACATATGGGCCGTGAGGATCTGGGTGTTGCATGGGAAAAGACTGATAGAGTAGATGCTATCAAGGCAGCTCTTTCATAAGTATGCGATAACTTATACAATATCAAAAGCCATAGAGAAGCAGATAGTTTCTCTATGGCTTTTTGTTTTACCAGATCTCATCTGCATAATTATACAGATATCCCTCCGGGAGTTGCGTGACCGGGTTATAAATGATTATGAACAGGTCTGAATTATTCTCTCGAATGACCTGATATATACGTCCGTTTTTAACGAAGTACTTTGATGGTTTAATAGAATTGTTTCTGTATGTATCCTGATAGCATATATCATAAACAATATTAGAAATACCTGACATATACACATATTGATCAGTATATACCGCCTCTCCTTCATCTGTGTAATATGTATATGGATATAAATAATCGATAAGTGAGGGTATAGAGAGATGACGTATGAACTGCGAGTAAGGATTAGGTATCGTGTAATCTTCGTCAGAATAGATCTGATCAGTGATGTTTATGAATTCTTCATCCAAAGCATTCTTGGCTTCTGTTCTGTCAGTAAATTTTTCATCGCTCATTGAACTTCTGAGCGGAATGCCATATTTTTCATCAATGTTGATACCTTCCCCGTATTCCTGAATAGGGATCTCTATTCCGCTGATCCAGGCATTTGGCTCATAGTTTGCTAAATTATCATAGAATGATGAGAGGTATGATTCCATATTCGTAACAGCCTCTTCGATCTCGGAGCTGTTTGACTTCAGTTCATTGTCGTCATAGAAATTGATATATATGATCTGGAAAAAGCCGTCTTCAATTATGAGATCGACATATCTCAGATCACCGTAATTATTGTAATATGCATATTTCTGAACGTAGATCATACCGTTTGAGTCAATATAAAGGCAGGCCTGAAAATCTTTATCAGCCGGGCGGGCAAATTCAGTATAATGAGAATATCTGCTGGAATGCCTGAAAATGGTCTCGACAATGTCGGATGAAAACAGCTTGCCGGAATTGGAGTTGTTATAATTGAGTGGTACAGCAGTATCTGTTTCAATTATTGAAAACGGATCAAAGTTACTGTTGTCTGAAGGTGTGATGTAAACAGCATCGCTCTTTATATCATCTCTATCAATAATGGTGCTGCGGTCATCGTTTTTGCTGAGTATCCTGTTTGTTACAGAGGTCAGTTTCAATCCGGCAGCGATTGCAATAATGAGTATAGTTGTGAAAATTATGGTGTTTCTCATGTCGGACCTCCTGTACTTGGACAGAAGAAACCTTCGATATTTCCGTCAGTTATGCTGTACATAATTATCAGTTCCTTCTGCCGGTATGGGATAGTCTGTAGTATACTGTTGCCCGAAACAGTATACTGAGGCTCTTCATAAGGTTTGCCGTAGCAGATAAGTGACAAAGCATCTGAAGTGCCGTTTATGTATATATCTCCTCCATATAAGTATGAATCTCCTCCAACATAGTATTCCTCTGCTGCTTCATCAGGGATGGTATAGTAGAAATCGTTGAGTAATGAGCGTAATGAGTTAGCCCAGTAGAACATAAGTGGATTTGAAGGCATCTGGACATCCATACTCAGACTTGTGATGTAATCCAGGCGGTTATATACTGATTCAAAATCGGTGTACTCACTTGTCAGATACATAGTATAGGCATCTTCATTGTCTGAAGGGCAAACACTTTCATATATATGTGAATAAAACTCTTCAATGTTAATATCTGTATTTACAGCTTCCTCGTAAATAGAATTGATGCGTTCAAGAGCTTTTTTTGCCTGTTTTGAATCGGATTCATTTTTATCGGGAGATCTGAAACGGACGTAAATAATACTGAAGTTTTGGGTAGTAAGTATGCAGTCCAGACACCTTTCTTCGCCGTTCTGATTAATGTACCGATAGTTGCTGAGATAGACATAACCATTGCTGCTGACCTGCATGGCTTCCTCTATAGGGAGCTCAACGCCCTTCAGGTAGTAGTTTTGTGGATCATAATGGCTGAATACAGCTATATATGCAGCTGCAAAGTCGGTGTTGAGCCTATAGTTGAAATCCTTGACAGGGGAGGTATCAGTTTCTATGATACTCATCGGATCAAAGCCGGATTCACTTCCGCTGAATTTTATAGTGTCTATATTAACGTCATCCCGGCTGACCTGTATGCTTTTCTTTTCCTCATTCTTGAAAGAGAGCTCTGAGAAACCGGCACTGTAATATCCGATAGAAAGTATCAGCGCAAGCAGCAGGAGGAAGATAAATGTGTGTTTCACAGACATTCCTCCCCTGAAATTATAATATAGACGGTAGTGCCCTTGCCAAGCTCACTGTCAAGGGTCAGGACAGCATTATGCTGCTGAGCGATCTTGACGCAGAGAGCAAGTCCCAGACCGGCGCCTCCGGCTTTTCTGCTTCGTGATTTATCGACCATATAGAATGGCTCAAAGACTTTTTTTGCATCCTCTTTGCTCATACCTATGCCGTGGTCGGTTATTGCGATGACGGCATTGCCGTCTGACATACCGGCTTTTATATCTATTTTCTGTCCGATAGCAGAAGCCTTTACGGCGTTCTCTATGATATTGTAGAGCAGTGATTTGAACAGCTCCTCATCAGCGGAAATGGTTATATCCTCACATTCACATGAAAGTGAAACAGAATTCTTCTGGAGCAGGGGGGTAAGTGAGGTTTCGGTATCCTTTATCATGCCGGGAATGCTAACAGGCTTCTTTTCGGTTTCAGTTCCGCCGAGAGCGATGAGCTCCATGAGCTTTCCTGAGAGCGAACGGAGACGTTTTGTCTCCTCAACAATTGTTCCGGCGTACTCGGCACGCTCGCTGTCGCTGACATTTTTTTTGATGCGGAGCAGGTCGGCGAATCCGAGAATGGATGTGAGAGGAGTTTTCATCTCGTGTGCAAGGTTTGCGATAAAAGTCTGTCTGTCCTCGGCTATCTTTTCGAGACGGGCGGCATTACTCTGTATCGAATCCGCCATGATGTTCATGTTTTCGGCCAGCTCACGGAATTCACGGCTGCCCCTTTTGCGTATCCTTATCTTGTAGTTGCCTCCGGCAATGGCCTTGGTGTAGGTATTGAGCCTGCTGAGAGGTCTGAGCAGGAGTATTACTGTGATGAGAAGTATCAGCGAGATAACTGCGGCTGATATGAGACCGACCTGTCTTACAAAGGATGTCTGCTTTGATCTGAGGGCGAATATCTCAGAAACATCTGAGGCGGTCAGCAGGAGATAGGTCTTGTCCTCGATCTTGAGGGTGGAGCATACTACCATATATCTTGTCTCAGAGCAGTTGAAAACACGGATGTTATAATTGTCAGAGGCAAGACCTATGGTACTTACATATCTTTCAAGCTCATCAAGAGAAAAGAGCTCCGGAATTGAGCTTTCGGCGATGGGCTGTTTATCTGAGCCGTATATCGCAGCAGGCTGTGTCTTTGGTCTGCCGGCCATAATGTCCTCAGCGATTCTTTTGATCTTGTCATCACTGAGGAATAACCGGTCAGAACGCAGTCTTTCGTACACAGCACTGTTTGCAAATGAGGCGGCGAAGTATTCGTATTCCCTGATCGCATGGGACTGCTCACGCTCGATCATCAGCCTGTGGGTGTTGTTCAGGAGAACTATTGATATGACGTTTATCGCAACTATGATAAGGCAGAGTGAGCTCAGGAATATCTTTTGCCAGAGCTTCATATCCTATCCTGACTTTCCAGGCGGTATCCCAGCTTGGGGATGGTTATGAGCTTGTCCTTGAGACCGAGCTTACGGCGGACCTGCTGTACATGGATATCAACAGTACGGCTCTCGCCCTCGAATTCATAGCCCCATATATTTGAGAGCAGGCGCTCACGGGAAATAGCTATATCCTGATGCTGGAGGAAGTATACGATAACTTCAAACTCCTTTGGAGTAAGCTGAACTGGCTCTCCGTTATCGGTGATTATATGGCTTGCGATATCGACCGTCAGCGAGCCGTAGGTTATGATGTTCTGTGTTTTATTGGAGCGCCTGAGCACAACATCGATACGAGCAAGCAGCTCAAGGGCTTCAAATGGCTTGACGATATAGTCCTCTGCTCCGAGACGGAGTCCCTTGACCTTGTCGGCAACATCCTGCATGGCTGTGAGGAATATTACCGGAGAGCCGCAGTTCTTTATTGTGTCCATGACCTCAAAGCCATTCATTTCCGGCAGCATAACATCCAGAAGGATAAGGTCGTAGGTGCCTTTCATGGCCTCCTGAGCACCGCTTTTTCCGTCATAGCAGCAAGTGCCGTTGTAGTTGACGATAGAAAGGGTAGCCTTTATCATTTTGGCGATATTCTGGTCATCTTCGATAATGAGAATATTTATCATATTTTTACCTCTGATCTTTTTTATTGTATCCGGCAGATCATTTCAGCCGGGCACTTTTATCATGTTTATATAATTTTAACATCCTGCGGCATATATGTCAAAGGGAAACGGCGATTTTTTGCAAATAATTTGCATATATCCACGATCATAGCCTGTAGCCTTCCGGCGCATCGTCACCGAAGAGGTCTTTTCCACAGGATCTTCTCATTGAAAATGCGCTGTTTTCAGCAATTATAATGTGGTCTGCAAGAATGATGCCGAGGGGCCTGAGAATTGATATCAGTGATGCTGTCAGGTCGATATCATCCTGTGACGGCGAAGGCCCTCCTACAGGATGACTGTGTGCAATAAAGAGGATGTCGCAGCCGCTTGATAGAGCAAATGAGACTACCTGACGGCAGGAGACTATTACTGAGGAACGTGTTCCTGATATACATGGCATTGCCGCAGAGCAGACCAGCTTTTCGTCAGCAGCTGCTGCGGTGAATCTTTCGTATTGTGCTCCTGCAAGTCTTTTCCGGAAATAGGAAAAGGCCTTTTCGGGCTCAGAAAGAGAGGCTTTTCTTGGCGCAGCTCCTGTGCTGCTGCGGCTGAGGGCAGGTATCAGCCGCAGCAGAGCAAGGACATTGTCGTCTGAACTGACATCCGAGCAGGCGGCTGAAGCAAGATCACCGTGTCTGGCTATGATATCGGCCGCAAGACTTTCCGCCTCACTTATCCGGCAGCAGTCAAACAGCAGCTCCAGAAGCTTCTGGTCAGACAGTGCTGAGAGTTCCTTCCTGTCATAAAAAGTATCAGCCATAGGAGAAGCCTCCCTTGTTGAGAAAACTGAATGCGCCGGTGCTCTTCATTGAGAAGTATTTCCCATAGCCTGTTATCAGCGAATCAAGCAGAGTAAGCCTTAATGAGGAAGAGACAGAAGCGATGGCTTTGGTGAGCTGATAATCGGTAGGTGACGGGATAGGCGGCGAATCCGGATGAACGAATACTGAAACCAGCCTTTCACGGCCATTTCTGAGCATATATGCAGACAGGAGCCTTGAAAGGTTGGGCGAGCCGAGCATTTCCGTTACCGGAATGATCTCGATGCCGTTGAGTGACAGGTCTGCGTTTATGAATACAAGCATACACACTGGCTTGGTGAAATTGTCTGCTTTTTTTAGAATATGGTCGTACAGCTCTTCTCTGGAGCCGAATGATGATGTTCCGGAGGTGCTTTCACGGAAACGTCGGCAGGCCTCGGCCATAACGGTTATGAGCCTTGCACTTGAAAGGCCGATACCTTTAACGCCCAGCAGCTCTTTTTCAGAGGCAGTAAGGATGTTTTCGACCGAGCCGAACCTTTCAATGAGCCTGTGAGCAGTGGGATTGGTATTTGCTCTTGGTATGGAGCCGAAAAGCAATATCTCCAGCAGTTCATGGCTGCTGAAGCCGGCACCTTCGGTATCGAGGAATCTCTGGCGGATACGCTTGCGGTGATCTGCATGGACGTTTTTATTGTTCATAGCTGGTCAGTTCCTCTCTGTGAATGTTATTTATATTATACCATAATTACGGAAACAGAGCAAGAATCAAAAAATTTATACTATGCACAATAATCTGCAATTACAGAATTGTAATGAGAATATTCTGCATATTATTCCGGCTGAACGTTGATAATGCGATAAAATGTCATAATAATGATTGAAAATTGCATGAAAATAATATTGACTTTGCAAGATTCGGATGATATAATTAAATCAGCTAAAATGTACTTATTTTGTTAGGAATTGGAGGAGCAATATATGAAATTTAACAAAATAGTCAGCGGTATAACCTCTCTTGCATTGTCGCTTACGGCTTTTGCAGGGATAGGCAGGGCGGTACCGCATAGCTCCATGGAAGCTGAGGCGGCTTCTTCATGGAGATTTGATCTCGGAGGTAACGGCGCTGCTTCCGGATTTATCGGCGTTTCTGCATCTGATGGGTACAATGCATCAAGGGGATATGGCTTTGCCCAGACAAACAATGTAGCAAATGTAGCCGCTGCCGGACAGGGAGCTCTCAGCGATGCGGTCCAGTTCAAGAGCACTGCTGGGGGAAATACATTCAATGTAGATCTTCAGAATGGACTTTATGAGATAAAGGTTACGACTGGAAATACATCAAGGACCAGCATTGTTGCCGAGGGAATGCTTCAGCTTATGAACCTGACGGGAAATAACGCTGTTGATACATTTCAGATACCTGTAACAGACGGTCAGCTCAATATCATGGCAACTGCCGGCAGGGATAATACTCCATTCAGCATCAGTGCGATCGAGATAACTCAGCTCAATACCACCGGAGCAACTAATCCAACGGTATGGATATGCGGAGATTCAACAGTTGCCAACTATTATAATACCGGAGATGCCGCTCAGCACGGCTGGGGACAGTTCTTTGGCGGATACATTCAGAATACAGGCTATATCGTAAGAAATATGGCTGCCAGCGGTCAGTATGCCAAGGGCTTTGTTGACGCAGGGCAGTTTGCTCCTATCGAGGCATACGGAAAGCCCGGTGACGTATATATCATAGCTATCGGCATAAACGACAAGACATATTCAAATTCTGAGGAATACTACAATACCGTTACAGATATGGTAAAGCGTGCCAAGGCTAAGGGAATGGAGGTCATCCTCGTAAAGCAGCAGGGCAGAAGAGGTGACCTCACAAGAAGTCCACTGCTTACGGGACGCTGGTTCGGCACAGAAATGGATCAGATAGGCAAGGAACAGCAGATACAGGTCGTGGATCTGTTCACAGCATGGCAAAATTTTGGCATGACTTTAGGATATGACGGAATGGCCTCCTATTATGCAACTCAGGCAAACGGAGATCCGGACGATCTGCATCAGAGCAAGAAGGGCGCACAGAAGCTGGCTGAGCTTATGAACGGCCTTGTTACTATCGGCAATGCAGAGCCTTATGAGCCTTTTGTTCCTGAGCAGGGCGTTAGCTATATGTTTAAAAATGTAAACAGTGGTCTATACATGGAGATAGAAGGCGCAAAGGCTGAAGAGGGGGCAAATGTCCAGCAGTGGGGAGCCTCAGCTCCGGCTGCACATAATACATGGACTATCAAGCAGGCTACAGGTGATCTGTACTACATTTATTCAAATATAGCTGATGGACAGACATATCTTCTCAATGTTGAGGACGGCAGCAGAGTCAGCGGAGGCAACATCAACTCAGCTAAAAATAATGGCTACAGCGATCAGTTCTATGAGTTCAAGGATAATTATGACGGTACAGTTACTATCCTTACAAGAGCTTCCCGTCAGGCCTGTGCTGTTGAGGTCGCCAGCGCCTCCACGAACAGCGGTGCGAATATCCAGCAGTGGGAAGTCAACGGCCACAACTGCCAGAAGTGGATAGTTGAGAAGGTGGATTTCAGTTCGGCAGTCGTTACAACTACAACTTCTGTAACTCAGCCTGTAACTACAACTACGACCACTGTATCTTCCACGGAAAAGAAGATCTTGAAGTTCCCGGGAAATGCCAATTGCGACAGCAGCGTTTCAATGGCGGATGCGGTACTCATAATGCAGTCCATATCCAATGCAGACAAATACGGCGAAGAGGGAAGTGATCCTACACATATAACAGAGCAGGGTAAAATAAATGCCGATGTAACAGGTAATGAAGACGGAGTTACCCCGGCAGATGCACTCTTTATACAGAGAGCTCTCCTTAAATTGGAGACTCTTCCTGAAATAGAGTATGTGGAAGTGATCACGAATCCTGAGACGACTACGACCACAGCTTCGGATCCGTATGCAGGATATTATTTTGCGGTAGATCAGGAATGGTCAGAGGGCGTGATCGAGGATGTCCACCCTGGATATACCAAAGTTTCAGGTGTGGGTTCCTCGGATAAAACCGGTTACATAAACCTTGACAACAATAATACGAGCTATATCACTTTTACTGTTGATGTCAAAAAAGACGGTAACTATATGACGCATATCCGCTTCTCAAACGGTTCAACTGCTGACAGGAGCATGATGATAAGCGTCAACGGCGGAACTGATATAACATGGCTCCAGTCCTTCCCGAGCACTGATGAAAACTGGGATATATGGAGCGAACAGGGTATAGTTCTTCCGCTTAAGGCCGGACGGAATACTATTAAAATGGTATCTCATGTGGCCGGACAGGGCGGACCGAACCTGGACTATATCACACTTTCTCTTACAGATGAGCCTTATGCACAGCCCTATGATCCCGGCAGTACAGGACCGGATGTGGGCAGTGACAAGCCGGTTATATATATAGCAGGCGATTCAACTGCCCAGAACTACAGCGCAAGATATGCTCCTCAGCAGGGCTGGGGTTACTACATAGGCGGATTCTTTTCGGATGATGTTACGGTATATAATAATTCTATGGCAGGAAGAAGCTCCAAGAAGTATTATGATGAGGGAAGATTCAAGACTATAAGCGACAGCCTTAAGGCAGGAGATTTTGTCTTCATACAGTTTGCTATAAACGATGCCGGAGCAAGCAACGCTGACAGATATGCGCCAACCTGCGGAAATGTAGATAATCCGTCGTCCGGCTCATATGAGTGGTACATGACACAGTTCATAAAGGATACTCTTGCAAAGAATGCAACTCCCGTGCTCATGTCATGCACACTGAGCGTAAAGTCATATTCAAACGGAAAGTTCGTTGCTTCCTATACAAATTATACAGATGCCTGCAAGAAGCTTGCAGCAAAGTATAATGTTCCGTTTGTTGATGTGAACAGCATGATAGTGGATCATTATAACTCTATCGGATATGATAATGCTCTGTCGTATCACCTTGCCGGAGTAGTGGCAGGTTCAACTGACATGACTCATTATAATGAGACAGGCGCTGAAAAGATCGCAGGAATTATTGCCAATGGAATTAAAAGGGCTAATATTTCTGGACTTTCATCATATGTAAAATAAAATCAAAACAGCCTCCGATGGATAATCGGAGGCTGTTTCTACAGATATAAAAGAAAAAGCGCTCGTAATGAGCGCCTTTCGAGATTCTAATGCAATTAGTTAGCTCTCTCAACCTTACCTGAACGCAGGCATCTTGAGCAAGCGTAGATATGACAAGGAGTACCCTTGACGATAGCCTTAACACGCTTTACATTAGGCTTCCATGTTCTGTTTGTGCGTCTGTGTGAGTGAGAAACTTTGATACCAAAAGTAACACCCTTTCCGCAGATATCACATTTTGCCATCAGGCTGCACCTCCTTATTAAGCTTATAAAAATACAACATGAATAGTATATCATACAATTCAAAAAAAAGCAAGTGTTTTTTGAAAAAAACTCAAAAAAATTTTTTGCGGCGGTATTTTTTGCTTCTGATTGGGAAAAATTTCACATATTACTTGAAAAATCTGAAAGAATGTAGTATAATGATATTTGAATAAATTTAAAGAAATGTAATTGAAAGGAAAAATATGAGTTACGAAACCACTATACGAATACTTACAGAAGTTGTGATAATCCTTCTTGTTCTTCCGATACACGAGTGTGCTCATGCACTTGTTGCCAAGTGGTACGGCGATGATACAGCCGAAAGAATGGGAAGACTTACTCTTAATCCGATCGCTCACATTGATCCTATCGGAGCACTGCTTATGATAACTACCGGATTCGGATGGGCAAAGCCTGTGCCGATAAATCCTCTCCGCTTCAAGAAACAGAGACAGGGCATAGCTGTTGTTTCTCTTGCAGGACCTGTTTCAAACATCCTTGCAGCATTTGCATCCGCATTTGCCTATGCAGCACTGATGCATTCAAAATCAGGCTGGGAGGCATGGCACACCACAGAAATCAAGCCTATGACGACAACCTTGCTGCTTCTTAGGTTCATGGTCGAGATAAATGTGGGACTTGCTATATTCAATCTCATACCTATACCGCCTCTTGACGGCTCAAAGATACTCAGCTACTTTACATCCTCGGATTTTGACCGCTGGGCATACAGACATCAGAGAGAGATACAGATAGGCTTCATGGTGTTCATCGGTCTGATGTACGTTATCCCCTATGAGTATAATCCGCTTTATTATATAAGGTCTGCGGTCTCCGACCTGATCTGGGAATCTGTGTCGTGGATACCTGAGTATAAACACTGATTTTAAGCTATGGAAACTATATCATTCAAGCTGGAGGTCTTTGAAGGTCCGCTGGATCTTCTCCTGAGCCTCATCTCAAAGCATAAGCTGAATATATGCGATATAGAGATCTCAAAGCTGCTGGAACAGTACCTGCTGTATATCGACCAGGCTCATGAACAGAATTTGGAGCTGGCAGGAGAGTTCCTGGAAATGGCTGCGAGACTCATATATATAAAGACAGCCTCACTCCTTCCGCAGCCTGAGGAGGCAGAACAGCTCAAAAAGGAGCTGGAGGGAGCACTTATAGAGTATTCCCTCTGTAAGATAGCTGCTGCAAGACTGACAGCCGCTTTCTGCGGAGGAGATATATTCGTCCGCAGGCCAATGAAGATAAAGGCTGATATGACTTATTGCCTCGTTCATGAGCCGGACAGACTTGCACTGGCTTACAGTGCGATATCCCAGAAGACCATAAAGAATGAGGTCTCAAAGCTCAGAGTAGAAAACAAGATAAACTCCGTTGTAAAGCGCAGGATAGTATCTGTAATGACGAAGGTCGTGCATATCCTGAGAGAACTGTATGAATCCGGAGAAGTATATATGGACAAGCTGTATGAAGGAGTCACTGACCGCTCAGCAAGAGTGGCTACTTTCCTCGCCGTCCTTGAGCTCACAAGACATGGACGCATAACCATAAGCGAGGATAATATGATGATCTTCTTTAAGGAAAGAAAGAACGGAGTGAAGAAAACTTGGAGATCAAAGAAAAGCTCGGAGCAATAGAAGCGATACTCTTCGCAAGCGGTGAGCCTATCGAGATATACCGCCTTTCAGAGGCCAGCGGAGTGGATGCAGGCACTTTGCCTTCCATGATAAGGCTGCTGAATGAGCGCTATGATGATTACGGCAGCGGCATCTGTATCAAAAAGCTGGACAGCAGCTATCAGATGTGTACCCGTGAGGAATACGCTCCGCAGATAAGAACTGCACTTGAGACTAAAAGATCAGCTCCGCTTTCAAATGCGGCAATGGAGGCGCTTACTATAATCGCCTA
>LVAK01000103.1 GCA_001604035.1 Clostridiales bacterium Firm_05 | reverse complement strand
GTCGGATCAAACCATAGATCTACTTCTTCGCCGTCTGATAATCCGTCACCGTCAGTATCAGCGCAAAACATCATTGTATTTGAATACAGCTCTTCTTCGTCTGTCAGATCATCCCCATCTGAATCGGACATAGATGGATCAGAGATCACAGGGATATAACGGATCGTCTTGCCATTGCTAAGAAGCGCCTGGAATTCAGGTGAATTGAATCGGGATACATCTCTGAGTATGTAAGAAAGCTTTATTTCAGGAAGGCTGAAACTTCCGTCCGCCCTCCATATCAGACGTATTGTATCGACTTCATCCCAATCAGTGAGAGAATCGCCGTCGGTATCTACACCATTATCAGGGCTGAGCTTATCATTGAGAACTATCTTCTTCCATTTTGTCGGAAGGAAGATGTCATATACAGGTCGCTCCGGAGACTGCTTGCCCTTAAAATGCTCGATTACGACTGCTGGTGTGGCTTTATTTATATCGATAAATAAGTCTTCATTTTCATTGATTCTTTTCGAAAAATAATTCTGGTCAGTAGTGTACTCATAGTGCCATCCTAAAGAAAAGATCTCTGAATAGCCCTTATATACTTTATTTTCCACTTGGTAAATAGCATATGAATTCCGATATCCGTTAGTATAATTTGCAGCTCCATTAGGAAATGAATATACAAATACATCCGCATTTTCTCTTATCGATATTTCTTTTTCTAAAATCTTAAATGGATAACTGCGATCACAATATACATAAACATTATCAATATAGCTTATTTTATCTAAAGTCTGCTTAACACCATACAGCGTTTCTATTTTTTTACCATCTATATACGGATATCTCGAATTATTTTCAGAATTGTCATAAGTAATTATATATGTATTTACATCAATATTATTCTTATATACATATGTACAGAAAGCTTCTATCAATAATTTCTGCTTTTTGAACGCATCTTCATCATTTCCGGCAGTTTGCAGAATGAATACTAAATCCACAGGAGCATTTACATAATCCGGCTCCCATTCAGATTCATTACCAGAACTTAGCTTAGGCGCGGCCATTGGCGCAGGAACATGGGGAACACTGCTTTCCTCGGGCGGCATCTCAACGCCAAGGTTAGCGAGCCATATCTCCATATCCATGAGGCAATAAGTGCCTGATTTTTCTGCTTCCGCATAAAGCTGATTGTTCTCAACGTCAAATTCTGTCTCAATTGGCAGGAGCATTCCCTGCTCTTCATCAAACCTGAATACATTAAGGCGCTTGATACCGCTCAACTCATCCAGTGAAGCAAACGTGCCAAGAGTATTTTCAGAGTACTCTTCTTTTATATCGTATCTGAGTATGATATTCTCCGGCTCACAAGTATCTGTAATATCCACATCGATACTTGCACCTATCATTGCATCATTCTCTATTGCAGAAGAGCAGCTGCTTTCGCTCACTTTGAGTTCTTTTTCAGCATCGCCGTTGGTTTCTATATCTATTGACAGCTGATACGGATTCTCTGCTGTGTTTATTGAGGAGAGAATAGAACTGTCTGCTTCTATGCTCTGTGGTATCACATACTCGCTGTCTGGTACTCCGTTCGTTGAAGCATTATTCGGATCAAGTCCCAGCTTTATCTCTGAATCGTCATCGATACCGTCTCCGTCACTGTCAGCATCAAGTGGATCGGTATTATAAGTATATATTTCGTCATAGTCGCTGAGGCCGTCATCGTCAGAATCAGCAGTCCATGGATATGTTCCTCTTGTTAGCTCATCGATATTACTGAGTCCGTCTTCATCCGAATCAGCTTCAGAATCCGGAATACCTTCCGTAAAAGAATCATAGACAAGAGTATCGGTCTGAGTGAATACGTATTCCTGATAATCTGTCAGTCCGTCATCGTCTGTATCCTGATCATATGGGTCAGTTCCCAACTTAAGTTCATAAACGTCCGGCAGCTCATCATTGTCGCTGTCAAGGAATTCTGTATAGTATCCTTCATCATTGCTCAACAATAAAAACGGCACAGATTCGCAGGCCTCGTTATAATTTGTTGTCTCAACTACCTTGATATACTTTTGCTCAAACGGTTCTGAGAATGAATATGAGAAGGTGTTTTTGTTTGTTACAAAGCCTATTGAAGTGTAATCTATTCCGTCGTCGGAAGCCTGTATATCAAAATTACCTTCTGGAACAGTTGTGTTCCAGTAGATATCAAAACAAGTTTCTTCTTCGTTATAGTTTCCAAATGCAACAAGCTCCAGATCAACATCAGTTGCTGGTTCAATTCCAATAAACTCCGCCATTTGCTGATTATAGTTAGCATTAAGATTAGGACAGGTTATTGAAATCTTATCTGCAATGATAATTACACTGTTGATGTTGAGATTCTGTGCAGTGATATTGACGCATCCATTAGGCGCATAGACAAGTCCGTTGAGATTGACATTATCAGTGTTTATTGTGATATCACCAGTCTGAGCGCAAATAACTGATTGCTGAGTGTTTTCTACATTTCCGCTGAGTACAATATCGTTCAGTGCCTTTATTCCAGTCGTGATATTTATATTTCCGGCAAGGCTGATATCTCCCTCGGCTGCTATCGGGATATTCACATTGATATTTGTATCTTCAAGGAAATAATCCTCAAAATAGGTTTCAACATATGATGAGAAATATCTGCTGTCGATCTTGTTGAAGAACAGCTGCATTTCTTCCTGAACATTTTCAGCTCTTGTTCCGTTTACATTGAAGTTCTGAGCTGTAGTTGAAACCGTTCCGTTTGTCGCAATGTTTCCGTTGATACAAACATTATCCGAATTAATAGTAATGGCTCCCTCTTCACTGGAGCCTGCAAATAACGTGTAAGGGTAAAGTTCCGGTTCTTCGGCTTTTGCAGGTATGTGGGGTATCGTTCCAATGACTGTAGCTGCTGATAATACTGTTGATAATAATTTCTTAAACATTTTTCCTCCAAAATTTTAATATCGTTGTAAGTTGTGTTGTTGATAATCAGTTTGAATATTTAATTGTTAGTTTTTCCGAATCTTAACACCTCCGTTTATCACATTCAAATTTTATCACAATGAGAAATTGATGTCAATTAATAAATGATGACATTTGTTGACATTTTGTCTTATATCTCGACAAACGAATAATTATGTTAGAATGCAAGCACCAAGTAATTATCATTTAGATATGCTGTTACATAAGAAGCGGATGAAACAGCTATTAAGTAAGCCATTGCAACAATACAGATTTATTTTCAATGAATACGATGATCATATATTTTGGTTATTTGAACAATATGAGATCACACTTAATCAAAGCAATCATACAGTAACCACTTTCCTCACAACAATAGTTTGCTGTGGGGATTTTTCTTTTTCACAAGTTAGTGAATGTTGCTAATCAAATGTGATGCAGTCACTCTTTGTTTGTGCATGCATACAAACATTTGCTTCTCGATTATTGAAATCTTCGTTTTTTCTATTTCCCATCGGTATATATATGGAGGCAGTCAGCTATGATCTGATAACAGGGTGATGGCAGTGACGGTAAAATTGGAGGTGCTTAAAAATACTGACCATACCGGCACCCGAGTTTCAGAAAACGTCTATTTACCTTTATTTGAGGCGGGTGACGGTAAGAATTAGGGTGACGGCATTTACGGTTTAGGGTGACGGTATACGCACGCACAAAACTGCCCGTTATGCCGTCAACAACGAAATCGGGTAGTTATCCCACCTGCGACGGTGAAAGCGGTTGTCTCGCAACGTCGAGCGAGTGTGGCGACATTGGCGTGGGGAGAAAACGGACTGACGGAGCAGTACAGGCGGCGAAGGTATGAAATGCCAGCATCGCATTCGGCAGTCCGCCGAACGCTTGCTGACCGGGGAGACCCCCGAACCCCCTCTCAAAAATTGCACGTAGAAAGGAGCGTGATACAATGAGAAAACGCAACAGAACTATCACTATCCGCTGTACTGATGACGAGTATGAGCGGATACACAGTAAGGCAGAACGTCACAAGCTGTCACTCAGCAACTTCGTTCTCAGGTCGGCTATGGACAAGAAAATTATCGTAGCCGAAGGACTGGGCGAGGTCGCAAAACAGCAGAAAGCTATCGGTCGGAATCTCAATCAGATAGCAATGCTGGCTCACGAAGGACGGCTCCACTCAGTCCGACTGGACGAGCTTGTGGAGCAGCATAAAGCTGTCACCCAAGCCGTCTGCGACATAGCAAAGGCGGTGAAGTAATGCCCATAATCCATTTCATAAACAACAAAACGCAGACCGCTGGCGGCATGAAGAACGTTCTCGAATACGTCAACAGAATGGAGAAGACCGTGTCAGAGGACAAGCGTTTCGTGACGGGAGTCAACTGTTCGCCCGAGACCGCTCTCGACGAAATGATTGCGACCAAGAACTTGTATCACAAGCCCGACGGTCGTCTGTACTATCATTTGGTGCAGAGCTTCCCGAGCGGATACAACATTGAGCCTGAGTTTGCTCACAAGATAGCAGTGGAGCTCGCGGAGAAAGCCTTCAGGAATTACGAAGTAGTTATCGCAACTCATATCGACAGAGAACATATTCACAGCCACCTGGTGCTGAACTCTGTCAATTTTGAGGACGGAAAGAAGTACCACTCAAACAAGGAAACAGTCGAGGAACTGATGAAGCTCAGCGATGAGATCTGTCAGCGACACGGAGTCCATGTACTCGACACTCCCAAGAAGAAAATGACCAAGGACTTCCTCTCTGACAGCGAATACAGGTCAGCCAAGCGTGGCGAGAGCTTCAAGTGGGAGCTGATGAATGTCATAAACCAAGTGATGAAACAATCAAAGGCACGAAAGCAGTTCTGCTACATGATGAAGCGGCAGGGCTACGATGTCAGGTGGGAAGACAACAGAAAATATATCACCTATACTTGTCCCAATGGCAGAAAGTGCCGTGATAATAAGCTTCACGGTGAGAAGTATAGAAAGGAGAATATGGAGTATGAATTCGAAACAAGAAGAATTGCAGCAGATGTACAACAAGGAGTTGTCAGCAGCGGAGGAAACTCAGCCGGCAGTCTTAGTGCTCGATGCCAATTGGAGAGCGCTGATAGATTTGAACAAGCTGATGGCGCAGGAGCAGCTGGAAATACTCAGCCGACTTTCAGCGTTATCAACGAAAGCAGAGACAGAACAGGTTCTGAAAACAGTACGCTCCGAACAGGAAAATACCATAGCGACCTGTCGGGAGCTGCTGGATCAAACGTCGGAAAACACGACGTTAGCTGTCGAGCAGTTGAAGAAAGCAACAGCGGA
>LVAK01000102.1 GCA_001604035.1 Clostridiales bacterium Firm_05 | reverse complement strand
TCGCTTGAGCTGGAATCGGTGCTTCCGCAGGAGACCGCAGTCATAGACATTGTAATGATCGCAATAAAAGAAACTATTTTTTTCATAATAAAACTTCCTTCTGTATGATTTCGAGGCTTTGTCTCTTCGATGATATCATTATATCATACTGAAAATATTTTTGCGTTCAAATTACAGAATTGTAATCAGCTTCTTTTTATTCGCAGAGCACGAAGGTCATATCTTCGTCGGAAGTTTCTTTATCGTCGGACCAAGTCATATATTTACCGGTGGCATCGAGAGTGAAAGTTGCATTGGAGCCCTCGTAATTGGTAGTTACGGTCTCCTTGCCGTCCTCGGAATATTTCAGCTCGGTGCAGACTCCGCCGCCTTCACATACAAGAGCGTCTGTGAAAGGAGAGTAGTTGCAGTATTCGTAAGCCCATGAGGTCGATTCTGCAGCGCTGCTGCTCCACTTTATATAAACTGAAAAGGTATTGTTCGAGATCTTTTCAACGACGAGGGTAGCTCTGCCGCTTCCCCACGTTCCGACGAATGAGTCGCCGCATCTGTTGCTTTCCTGAGCAATTTCACTGCTGTCGGAGCGAACCAGACGACTCATACCGCCGTTTCCGATATAGAATACATCGGGCTCGTTCTGGTTGATGTAACAGCCTATCCAGAACTCTCCGCTGTCGCTGCAGAAGGAATAGTAAGGAACCTTGTCACCGTTGGAATATTCCTCGTAATCTATCTTAACGATTCCGGTAGTAGTAGAAGCGCCGTCGTTATAGCTGTAGGTACCGTCCTCCGATACAATAACGAAGCCCTTGGGAGTTCCCACATACTCGTCAGTAAAGCTTGCGTCCTGCTCTTCATAGATCCATTGTCCAACGATAGCATTGAGAGTAACATTTTCGTCGGAAGCTTTGGAAGCTGGCTCGATAGTCATCCCGGTCTCATTCTCAGATGTAGTTTTTTCCTTGCGCTCGGGATCCCACTTAACGGTCACGGGCTTGCCGGCGTTTCCTTCCTTGTCATATGGAGTCACTACGGCAGAGATATCGGTTATAGTACTTCCAGCGGCTATGAATCTGCTGTTCCTGTCGTAGTCCTTGGTAGAGATTTTGAAAGTATTCTCTTCACCGCAGTCTATGGCAGTTACTTCGGCGGTCCAGTAGTCGATGTCACCCTCAACGTCCAGGCGGAATGTATAGCCGTCCCAGCCTTCGGAATACTCTGCGACTATCTCGGCCTTATCAATAACGGGAAGACTCGCAGCGGCCGTTGTCTCGGCGACGGAGGCTTTTTCCGTTCCGGAGCTGGAGCTGCCGACAGAACCGCAGGAGAAAAGGTTTAAGCTCGCTAAAGCGGCTGCGAATAATATAACTGATCTTTTCATTGTAGATTACTTCCTTTCGGGTAGTTTTTTGTTTACAATGAGATTATATCACGTTTTTTTCAAAGAGTAAGGAAAATTACAGAATTGTAATCGCATATTTTTTTCTCAGAAAACGACACGCCTGAGAACGTACTCTCCCTCGGAGGTGGAGGCTATCTCATAAGTGCTCGTATCGTCCATTTCAAGGTGCTTTTTAAGGCGAGAGATATTCACACGGATGGTATTTTTAGCATCGTCGACGTCGCAGCCGTATATCGTCTTGTAAATCTCACGGTAGCTCGTCCTCTCTCCTATTTTAGAAGCGAGCAGGTAAAGGATCTGCAATTCCCGCTGCGGCAGCGAGTATTCTTTGCCGTCGATAGTCGCTGTTCCGGAAAAAAGATCTATAATAAGGAAAGGCAGCTCTATGCGAGGGTGCTGAACTGACTGTGAGGCGGTTCTGCGGATCTGAGCCTCGATACGAACTTTTAATACATTAAGGTCGTAGGGCTTGGTAATATAGTCATCTCCGCCGCTGCGGAAGCCTTTGACGACGCTGTCGCTCTCATCTCGAGCGGTAAGGAATATAACAGGAGCCTGTGTTTTTTTACGCAGGACCGCACAGAAGTCCATTCCATCTCCGTCCGGCAGCATAACGTCGAGCAGGACGAGATCAGGAACACATTCCTCCAGCTGGAACTCGGCCTTTTGTACGGAATCCGCACAATGCACGGTATATCCTTCGTTTTCAAGGAATGTTCTGTTGACACGCATGATGTCGGAATCGTCTTCAACTAATAAAATATGCGGCATAATTACCTCCTGTGATTACAAATTTGTAATTTCACTTGAAATCATCGTGAAAGAGCGTATAATATATGTATGAGACTGCGAG
This sequence comes from Clostridiales bacterium Firm_05, assembly GCA_001604035.1. Lineage (GTDB taxonomy): Bacteria > Bacillota > Clostridia > Oscillospirales > Ruminococcaceae > Ruminococcus. Next base: position 10,599 of record LVAK01000102.1, on the reverse strand, counting down.
CACCGGCTCGCAAGGGGGGAAACCTGATGAAAAACAAAAAACCTATGAAATTAAAGAACAAGCTGTTCATTCTCATATTATTTTCAATGATAATAACGCTCGTATGTATGGGAACAGCGTTCATTATACTTGCCGGAAGGATACAGAAGCGTGGTGAAGAGTCACTTTCCGACTTTTCCGGCCAAATGGTAAAAATATTCAGAGAGGACGAAAAAATATCGGAGCTTAACGATACCGGAAAGGAAGGCAGGCTGCTCGCATACATATCCCGGGATTATTTAAGTCAGCCGCCTTCTCAGGAATACTTTGAATGGTCGTGCGATTATACGTTCAACGTCTACGTAGAGACTATGCATATATTCCCGGAGCTTCTTACTGACGTGATATTCTTTTATTACGACGGCTATTTTTACAGTCCGACCGGTGTATACCGTGATGAATTTGAAAAGAAGATAAACGAGATATATGCGGACGAGCGCCGCATAAGTGAGGCAACATTCTCGGACGCAGACGGCGTTTCGTGGGTGCTCAACAATGATATAGGAGATTCCTACATCGAGACCGATACAGGTCTGATATCGATATATTTTACCTCAGCCGAACTGAGAAATGATGATAAAAAAGCAAAAGTCGGGATAATAAAGGAATGGAAGAACAAGGAGACGCTTGACACTATAGCACAGGCCAACGTCTACGAGGCGAGCGATTCGGAGAAAAGCAATTACAATGCAGCTTTCCGCAAAGCTATGCTGTTTATGTCCGCTGCGGCAATCGTCGTGACTCTGCTGAGTCTGATATACACAAGAAAGCTCTCAGAGTATGTCTCCGACCCTATAGAGCTTGAAAGAATAAAAACTCAGCAGGAGAAGGAGGCTCTTGAGGAGACTAACAGAATGAAGACCACTTTCCTTTCCGATGTTTCCCACGAGCTTAAAACTCCGCTTGCCGCAATGTCCGGATACGCTCAAAATGCGGAAATAGATGTCGCTAACGGCGCCGACAGCGGCGAGGTGTGTGAAAAGCTGCGCCGGATATCCTCAGAGGCTAATCGAATGGCTCTTATGGTGACGCAAATACTCGACGCTACCCGCATTGAGGAGGGAAGAATGGTTCTTGAAAAAGAGCCGTGCGACCTGGACTGTATTGCACGGGAGACAGCGGAGACGTATTTTGCGGTGCTCAACAAGAATAACAACCGACTTGCGATAAGGATACCGCTCGAGCTCCCGAAGGTCGATGCGGACGATACGAAGATACAAAGAGTTTTCGTAAACCTTGTGTCCAATGCGATGAAGCATACTCATAACGGCCTCATAATCATAAAGGCCGAAGCAGAGGACGGTTTTGCGAAAATAACCGTAAAGGATACCGGAAGCGGTATCTCTCCCGAGGATCTTCCCCATATCTGGGAGCGCTACTACAAGGGTAAGCACTCGGAGACCGGCACCGGACTCGGACTTTTCATATGCAAGTTCATAGTCGAATCCCACGGCGGAACGATACGAGCCGAAAGTGAGCTTGGAAAGGGAACGTCGTTCGTATTCACTTTGCCGCTTGCGAAATGACATATCCCTATTATAACGTATTTACTTCGTTTTGTCTACCGTTTTATCTATAATGTCGATAAAGCAGTTGTCAGATTCGTATATTACCGGAATGGTATATAATTCTCGTATGTGTATATATACAAAACAAATATATATTCAAACTATTACATTGACATCTATACATCCAAAGTATATAATTATAAGTATATATTAATTGCTCTTTTGAACAGAGCGGAAAGGGTGGTTTTTAATGAAAAAAAATGAAAGGAAACGTATAGGACAAAAAATACTGTCATTTTTTGTTGCTTCTTCAATGGGATGCAGTCAGGTACTGTCATTGATACCTGTTGATACAATAGCTGCAGAAGCTGATCCTGTTGAAAAAAATACGGCAGATGTGTTGTACGGTGACGCAAACGGCGACGGAATAGTCAGCAATACAGATGCTGCTCTTATTGAGAAACATATTAGATACGGCAATAAATACTCCTTAGATCAGACAGCTGCTGACGTTGACCTCAACGGCAATGTCACTCTGAGTGATGCAGAACTCATATATCAATTCAACACAAGTCAGATATCTTCATTGCCATATACTGGGGAAATAAATTGGCAGACTTATCCTGATCCTGAAAATTATGAGATAATCAATACCGGTATAACATGGCCGGAAGCTGAAACTTACTGTGAGGAAAACGGCGGCCATCTCGCTGTTATCACCACAGAAAAAGAACAGGTAATGTTGGAAGCGCTCGTAAAAAGTCAGCAATCCAGAAAAAATAATTACTGGATAGGTCTGATGAGATACAATGAAAATGATTTCGACTGGATAACAGCCGAATCTATGACGTACACAAACTGGCATCCCGGTAACCCAGGAAATGGCGGAGTTGACCAGAATGCAGTCCTCTTCTACGGCAGTGATTTCGGTTTCGGCGAATGGGACGATATAGCTGAAAGCGGCAACTGCGCAGGCAGTTCCCAATATGGTCTGCATAACTTCGGATTTATCCTTGAAAAGGATGGTACTCCCGTATCGGATTACCACCTATGGAAAGACCCGACCTGTCTCCCTACATCAGGTAAGTATAAGCTTGACTGCGACGTTACTTCATCAAAAATAACTGTAAATGAGTTCCTTGATCTTGACCTTAACGGACACAGTGTAAGTGTAAACCAGATAACTTGTAACGGTGATGTTACTATCACCGATACCAGCAAGGAAAAGACAGGCGTTATGAGTACTCCTGATACCCAGTCACTGTTAGAGGTCTACGGAAGCCTTACTTTATCAGGCGGTACTTTCATAGGAAATGAAAGAGGCTATGATTATGCTACTGTCGGTGTCAACAGTAATGCTGATTTCACACTTGACGGTGCAACTGTTACGGCTGATTACAGCAATGCGCTTGCACTAAGAGCATCAAATGTGAATGCTAATATCAAAAGCGGCAAACTTTTGACCGAAGACAGCAAAAATGCACAGTCCGCTATTTACATTGGTAATTCTTATACAGGTACTCTTAACATAAGCGGAGGTAATATAGTTTCAGAATATACCTCTGGTATCTATTGCGAATCTAATAACGGAACCGTAAATATTTCAGGCGGTAAAATAGAAGGAAAAGCTCGTTACGGTTTCTATGCACCTAACGGTACTGCATTAAATTTAAGCGGCAATTGCAATATAAAGGGCGGTATTGCTGGTATTTACGTTCCTGAGGACAAGAAAATAAATATCACAGGAAATATCGTAAGCTTTGATACATCAGTTACGTCACCAGTCTCAGGCGTTATCACAAGCGGCTGGGCAGAATTCGCTGATGCACAGTTCATGCCTGAAGGTATTAACGGAAGTGTAATTGTTGATGCAGATGGTGAACTTTATTTCAGAAGTGAAGAGGACGAACCTGATATTCCACCTGTAACAACCACCCCGACAACAACATCATCAACTACTACTACAACCACTACAACTACCACCACGACGACAACAACTACTACAACTACTACAACCACAAGAGCACCTTTTGCTCCTGTAACCACCGTGTATGATCCCGGCATCGAAGAGGAGATAAAAGAAGAGAAAAATGAAAGACTGAAGATCACAGGCGAACTTACTGCAAAGCCAATGACTGTGGAAGAGATAGCAAGTGCGGGTATCGATGTTGAAGACCCTGACAACTATCACTATTTCAATTACTCTGTTGAGTTCACCTTCCATGATGAACCTATCATATTCACAAAGTACGAAGCTGTTCCTATCTCACCAGGCCACCATGTTACAACTCCTGCTCCAAAGATAGTTTATCCGAACAGCGAGCCTGTAAATCCTGGTGAACCTGTATATCTCCCTGAAATAAATGCTACTGTTACCTATTATGAATATGAAGAACAGGAAATGTTCATAATCATATACGGCGAAAGCAAGTGGCTCAAGGAATTTTTCGACATTCAGCTCATCGTAATGAATACCGACAGGGAAACTCTTGAAGATTGTACAGCAACTCTCAATGTTCCTGAAGGTCTTACACTTTGTAACAGTGAACAGATACAGTCATTCGGCGATCTTTTACCTTATGATGTAAAGAATATCCACTGGTATCTGCGTGGAGATGTTGCAGGCGATTACGCTGTAAGCGTCCTTTTCAAGGGTGTAAATGACGGCGACGAGTTTTCATATCCTTTCTACAGTAGGGATACTATCCACGTTTATGCAGGTGATGCACTTAAAATGACGATAGAATTGCCTGGATACTCATGCCTGGGCTATGAATATCCTATACGTATTTCTATGACAAACGTTTCAGACAAGCCTATCTATCATCTCCAGAACAAGATCAAAAATGTTGAACACGGATATTACAGCTATAAACACATCTTCAACGACGGAACACACAGCGTTATCGAAACAAAAGTCTCTCTCAGCGGAAGTGTATCAAAAACTATCGATGTTGATGAACTTTTACCCGGCGAATCAGCAGTTATTGAACTGTCAATAACCGATATGTGGAAATCACCTCTCCAGAAGGAACTCGAAAACAGCAAATTATATATAGATGCGCTCAGTCTCCTTTTCTCTGAATCACCGATCGCATCAATTATCGCAAGCCTTACATCTCAGTTTATTGATGGCATAACTGTTGTCCACGTACTTGACAGCTATGTTGTAACCACTTTGAAGGGCTCTACAACAGAAGTTCCTTATGAGATCAATATCGTTGATAATCTTAATGATATCGGAGAGGATAATACATTCAGCTTTTTGGATGCGGTAGAAAGCTCTGTTATGGATCAGGCTCCGGATGGAGTAAAGCGTATTTACTTCGCCGGAAAGTATTTTGAAAGCGAATTTGAGTTCCAATCAGAAATTAAAGAAAGAATAATGGATGACTGGGAGAGAGTCCAGAACGGCGAGATGTCCCAGGAATCCTTTGATAAAAAGTACGATAAGGAATATATTGATTATATATTCGATAACGCTGGCGATGCAGCTGCAATGTTAGGCGTTGATCTTTCAGATTGCATCGAGGTCGGAAAGGATGTATACAAGATCGTAAGCATTCCGCCTGATGCCACAACATCCACAGCATACGTTACCGATGCAGACGGAAATATTATCGAAAAAGGTGGTTTACGTTCTTCAGGTTCAGGTATTATGAATAGAACCAGCGCAGCAGCACCTGAATTCGAGTTTGAAATATTAAACGGCGAATTCGAATACCAAAACGGAGTATACACATTCTCTGAAGACTCACTTATCAGGATCAGGGCTAATGCTGCTGACAAAAAGTATTACGTTCATTTCGTTACTGACGACGGCCGTGAAAATGTTTTCCCATTCATTACTATTACTGAACATGAATGCACTCCCGGAAATTATTACGTTGTAAGCGGCACTGAATCAGGAACTGAGGGACTTGCAATGCAGTTCTGCGAAGTGTGCGGCAAACCTGTAAAGTCAAGACATATTCCTAATTCATTCCACGCTATGCTTAGCGATGGTCAGATGTTCCAGGACGTATATCAGGCTGCTGCATTCGCAGGAGAAAACTATGATGAAGTTGAACTCTCACTGTTTGGCGATGTTAAGCTTCCAAAAGACCTCGTTATTCCTGAGAATGTAACTCTCATCATCACACCTTTCGCAAACATCACTTATACAAATTCAGCACATATCGTTGTTGACGGCGAATACAAAGACTTCTCAACTGATAAGGACACTGAAATATACGAAAATATCGTTCTTAATTACTGGGACGGCAGAACAGAGACAATGCCTGTTAAATACGGCACAGAAGTTACAGAGCTTCCTGTATTTTCTGATGCCTGCGGCTTCACAGGCTGGTACACAGATGCTGAATTTACCGAGCCTTTCGTACCATTTACAGCAGGCGACAAAAATCACGCTAAGATATACTATTGCGATGTACATCACTCATTCACATCAAGCGGCAAATGTTCAAAGTGCGGCGAGCTTAAAAACGGCATGGATGCATTCCAGAAGGTCGGTATCTCTATAAACAGCGAAATAATGCTAAAGTACGTTGTAAGCCTGACAGAAAAAGCCCTTGCAGACCAAAACCTCCGCATCGTATTTGAAATGCCTAACGGAAAATCTCAGGTACAGTATATCACAGATGCTGTTGATAACGGCGATGGAACTTATACATTCAGATGCAGTATTCCGATAAAGTACATTAATGATAACATAAAAGCTCAGGTGTACTATTCTAACAATGTAAAGGGATCATATCTTGAATACAGCGTAACTAAGTATTCTGACTTCATAATCGGAAATCCAAACAGTTTTGATGAGGTAACTGTTAACAGCATAAAGGCAATGCTCAACTTCTGCGGATATGTCCAGATATTCTCTGGAAGAGCTCCTGCTGAATCTGCAAATACAAATCTCGGAATGGCTCTTGATGATGTTGATCTCGATATCGGCGATGACTTCAATGCTGTAAAGACAATAAATAGCGATGCAGTTTCAATTGCAGCAGCAAATCTTACAATGGACAGGCTTACAAATATCAACATCAAATTCAATATTGCAGCAGGTACAGATGTTAATGATTATATCTTCACCGTTGACGGAAAAACTGTTACACCTAAACAATCAGGATCATCATATCTTGTTACAATGGAAGGTATTTCTCCGTTGAACTTTGATAAAATGTATCTGTTCAAGGTACAGTCCAAGAATGATTCCTCGGATTATGTTTCGCTCAGATACAGCTGTATAACTTATGCTAAAAAGGCCCTTGAAATAAGTTCTGACAATAATCTCAAAAAAACAATGAAAGCTCTTTACTTCTATAATCAAGAGATAAAGAAATATGCAAGCCAGAAAGAGGAGGACTGATAAACATGGAAAAATACCTCATAGCTGAAATTGAGATCATTTCTTTCGACAGTGAAGATGTGATAACTAATTCTCCACCAGATGATGTCATTTACCCGGATCTTCCGGTATAATTAAAAACTGAAATATCATCATTAAATTATCCCCATTGCCTGAATGTTCTTACAGGCAATGGGGATCTTTTTATAATATTATGTGTTTCCCTTATATTCTTATAATAGGCTAGAATGAAGCTGATACAGTGATCTCACGTATCAGCTTCATTTTTTGATTATAAACCGTTCACATTATCAGCCAATAAAATATCCGCATATTATGCAAACAAATGTAATTATACCATTTTCTGACCAAAACCTCTTGAGGAGAAAAATCTCGGTGCTTTAAGGTTTCCGCTGTTTCTGCTGTTAAAGCATGAATAAGCAAGTACAAGATTTTTGTTACTTATGTCAACTGTACTTGTACCTTTTTCTGAGCGGTATAGCTGTCTTGAACCTAATGAATAGTTGTCATACACATCTACAGCCGATGAAGAATCAGAGGAAGCGAGTGCAGAATAATAAACAGCCGGATCACACGCTGCCCAGATAAAAGTTTCAATGGCATCACGCTTGATGCTATCTTCACCTTCATTTATTTTGTTTGAAAAATAATTATTCATACGCGCTCTTACATTGGTCGTTGATTCCGCGTCACTCTCTCCCAATAATGTGGAAAATCCACAAGCAATTCCTGTTACAAATCCTGAAACAGCACCAAAACCTGCACTTATAGCAGCGTTTAAACCGCTTGGAGATTCGCCGTTGATTATATCAGCTACTGGACTGACACTTGCCTGCGCACCTGCATTTACAAGCGTAAGTGCAATGCCTCTGGTTACGCATATAGCAGCTTTCGATGCTTTTTCAATAAGGAAGTCAAGTCCCTTTGCAAAACCACCGAAAACAAGTCCTGTTACGGCTGAACTAAGGAGTATCCCATATGCAGATTCGGCAGCGAACGATTCTCCATCGACAAGACATCTTACACCTTCAGATGCAAAACCGCTTGCAGCTGCAACTAAAGATGCAGCTGCCATATTGTAAAAGATATGAGCAGCAATTTGTCCAGCAGTAAGGGTAGCTTCGGCTGCAACAGCGGTAGCTTCACCCGCAACAACTCCGGATGCAGCAACCGGAAGCACAGCGACTCCAACTCCAGCTGTTATGAGAGTTAGACCTATCGTCAGAACAATTCCAACAACTGCACCAATAAGAGCACCGATCCATGAAGCTTCACCGTTTTCATCTATAATTGAAAACGGATCGTTTCCGCAAAATGTATAAGGAGAAGAAAATTCGCCCTGCGGATCGGTTGAAAGGAAACGCAAAAGTTTCGGATCATAAAGTCTTGCCTTAGCATAGTAAAGATCAGTTTCACTGTCAAGCTCAAACCCACCGAAAAGCATATTCACAAGCTGAGATTCCTCAATTATTTTAAGGACCTCGCCGAAAGGCTTATAATGGTATGCCTGTATTATTTTTTTACTTTCCGCTACAACTCGTGTATATCCTAATCTGTCGGTAATGACGGATATTTTTTTACCGTCCTGCAATACAGCGTTTATACCTGATGTGCCGTAGATATATTTTTTATTTTTTCCGTCGGCAATTTCCTCAGTAAGTCTTTTGCCCTCATAAAGATATATTTTTGAGAGTTTTGAACCATCCTTTTTGTTTACTGTTTTTTTCAGACGCTTTCCGTTATCATCATAAACAATATTGATATCACAGTCATCGGTTGTAAACTTTTTCGGCAGCCTGCTGTAAGGATAGTAATCAATGCTTATGTTTTTATTACCGCTGATCTTGCTTACAGCACCGTTCGCGTTATATTCATATGTGTTATGACCTGTTGTTTTTACCTTATCAGTTCCGGCTTCAAGCTTGATTTTTTCTGTATCATTATATGAAATGATATTACCGTTTTTATCATATGTGATATTCTTCATTGATGCCTCTTCATATTCACTGCATATAGCAGATGAAAGTTGTCCGCAGCCATCATATTCAAGCTCGTAGCTCATCTTATTCGGAGGATCTGTTTTGGAATCGGCTTTTATCTCAGATTCAAGTTTTTTAATCTTACCGCCGTAATACTTTTCACCATCAAGGTATGTTATTTTTTCAGAGAAAAGATCCGAATCAATGTTTGTGATCTTATTTCTGCAATCATACTTGTATGAAATAGTATTTCCGCAGGAAGTAACATTCTGTGGAAGGCCGTTTGCAGTATAAGAAGTCTTCGTTATAGTCTCGCCATTGCTGCTAATACAGGTATTACGCAATATATGGTCATATGAATACTCCAACTTCTCTGAATCGCTTCCGGTTTTTTCTATAACATTTCCAAAATTATCGTATTTTGTAACTGTAGTGATGGTGTTGCCATCGATGCTTATACTCTTAGTGAATATATTGTTTTCCTTATCCATGCTGTAAGTAATAGTTGTTATGATATCGTTACTGTTTTCTGCTTCGTTGAACAGTTCCGTTCTTGTTAGCATTCCCATAGAATCTTTGCTATGATCACCGTCATAGTAATACTTTCTGCAAATACACTTTCCATCCTGCGGATATGAAGCGTCTTCTGTTTTTTTCTGTAACTCATCATCAGTAAGATCAGTTTTGAATACACCTTCCTCAACGATACGATCTATGCTGTCATAGAGCTTGTATCTGAAAGTTTTTTCTTCAAGAGCACAGTCCTTTTCAAAGCGAAGCTTATTATGGATATCATAAAAGAATTTGCTTGAACCTGAATTTACATCATTTGATTCAACAAGATTTCCACGAAGGTCAAATTTGTTCCATTTTTGGTTTCCGTTTGGCAATGTCACAGTCTTATAGCTGTACTCATTATCTTTCTTCATAGAATAAACTGTGCATATCTCTTTATCAGCAAGCTTGATATAGTCCGCAATCTTATCCTTGTTGATATCATATACAGATATCATCTCATTATTGTCAGGATCAAGAACTTTTGAAACAGTGTAGTATTTTTCACTCGAAGATTGAGCAGCTTTTATTTTTTCAAGCTGCGGACAGTCAGGAATATCCGTTGAATAAGAATATCTTGTAGTATGTCTTTGTTCTCTCGGAATATTCTTACTTACAGCACATTCCTTTGATGACATACCAGTTTCAAGAATTCTGCCGTTATAGCGTTCTTCGTATATAGAAGGGGTATATGGATATTCCTCGCACTGAGGAGCAAAATCATTTACTCTTCCGCTGATCTTTCCTGTCTTCCAGTCAACGCTTCTGATATAGTCCTCGATATACATAAACGGCAAATCGTTATTGTATGCCGGAACGGTATCAATTATCTGTCTGCCTAACTCATCATAGCCGAAAGCATTTATGATAGTCTTGTCATCACATAGTTTCTGAACCTGTCTGACTTTGCCGCTGCCGTCGCTATAGGTCATTTTCACAACAGGAGAAAGACCGATAGCAATATCATATATTATAGCGTCTCCATTTATCGTAAACGGACCTTTCAGTTTTGGATCAAGTTTATCACAATAGACTATCTCACCGTCAATACAAAGCAAGAGAATATCGGAAAAAACTCCGGTGATAAATTTATCTTTGTATTTGTCAAGGTTAATTTTTATAGGACGCTCTTTAGAGGTAAGATTTATTT
>LVAK01000101.1 GCA_001604035.1 Clostridiales bacterium Firm_05 | reverse complement strand
ATGTACCGCAGATAATACTGCGCCCTGTCCTCCAGCGTTATCACGTTCAGCACCAGCGGTGTTACAGCCAGTATCACCAGTCCGGAGGCGGCACCGATAAATATTGAGAAACGCACAAAGCTTCCGCCGGCCTTTTTTGCCTTTTCAAATTCGTTCCGCCCGAGCATGCCACCGATGATTATGCCAACGCCTGAGGCTATTCCCCAGCAGAGGCTTGCGATGATGCTCCGGACTATGCCTGCGATAGAGTTCGCCGCCGTTGCATCTGAGCCAAGATGTCCCATTATGACCGAGTACATAGTCACTCCGCCGCCCCAGCCGAGCTGATTTATCAGCAGGGGAAGGGTGTACTTCCAGTAGTCACGGTGGAGGAGCTTTCTTCCGCCCCTGAACATGAGACGAACATCCAGTGCCGGACACTTTTTCTGTATCACTGCAATTATTACGAATATGGTCTCGAATATTCTTGCCAGTACTGTGGCGAGAGCCGCTCCGGCGATACCCATTTCCGGGAATATCCACCAGCCGAATATGAGACAGCCGTTGAGGATGATGTTGACTATCACGGCCAGCGAGCCGATAAGCGAACTGAGCCGGGCTTTGCCGCAGACCTTCATCATACCGAAATAAGCCTGTGTGAATCCTGTCAGCAGGTACGAGGGGGCTGCTGTACGCAGATAATCTGCTCCGGCACTGATGAGGTGTGAGTCCGAGGTGAATATCCTCATTATATGTTCCGGGAACAGGAATGCTCCCAGAGAGAAGACTGCGCCTGTGAGAAGGGAGTAGCGCATGGATACCGCCAGTACCTCTCCGGCAGACTTCTTGTCGCCCTTGCCCCAGTACTGAGCGGCGAGGACTCCCTGTCCGAAGACGAAGGCGCTGAAGAAAAGGAAGGAAACAAAGGCAGTCTGACCTGCAAGGGATGAGGCAGCAAGGGAATCCTGGTCAAGGAAACCCAGCATGAATGCATCACTTGCTGTAACCAGCGACGCCATAAGATTCTGGAATGCGATAGGCAGTACTATCACAAATAGGTCTTTATATAATTTACGATCGTTTTTCATGTTTTCTCTCCGTTATTTTTTTCTGTCCTATAATTATACAGGATTTTTCAGCGGAATACAAGCCAAATATAGCTAAACGCATGACGCTGCCGCAGGGCTTTTGATGTGCATGAAAAACGGTACTATTTATCCGAAAAATATTGACTTATTGAGGTTTTTATTGTATAATAAAGACAACTTTCAAAAAGAGAAAGAGGTGTGTTAATGAAAGTACTATTTATTGGCGGCACCGGCACGATCAGTATGGCTATAACCCGACTTTTAGCCAGTCAGGGGCATGAGCTGTTCCTCCTTAACAGGGGCAGCCGCACTGACGAGCTGCCCGGCAACGTCAATGTACTGCAAGGCGATATCAGCAATGAGGCAGAGATACAAAAGCTTCTTGGTGATATGACCTTCGATGCCGTCGGAGAGTTCATCGGCTTTGTTCCTTCACAGGTGGAAAGGGACATCCGGCTCTTCCGTGGCCGCACGAAGCAGTACATCTATATCAGTTCCGCTTCTGCCTATCAGAAGCCGCCTTCGGACTGTGTCATCACTGAGAGCACTCCGCTGGTGAATCCTTTCTGGCAGTACTCCCGGGACAAGATAGCCTGCGAGGAGCTGCTGATGAAGGAGTACCGTGAGAACGGCTTCCCGGTAACTATCGTCCGGCCGAGCCATACTTATGACGAGCGGTCGGTACCGCTGGGAGTTCACGGCCATAACGGAAGCTGGCAGGTGATCAAGCGGATAATGGAGGGAAAGAAGGTGATCATCCACGGCGACGGCACTTCGCTCTGGACTATCACTCATAACTCCGATTTTGCAAAGGGATACGCCGGCCTTGTAGGAAATATCCATGCGATCGGTCAGGCGTTCCACATCACATCTGACGAATCACTGACCTGGGATCAGATATATGGCATCATTGCTTCTGCTCTGGGGAAGGAGCTGAAAGCCTGCCATATCTCGTCTGAGTTACTTGCCTCTGTAAGCGATTATGACCTTGAGGGGAGTCTTATCGGCGACAAGGCAAATTCGGCAGTGTTCGACAACAGTAAGCTGAAGCGTGCCGTACCGGGCTTCACCGCTACGGTAAGGGCAGATCAGGGTATCAGACAGACCATCGCAAACATCATCGCTCATCCGGAATTACAGCATGACGATCCGGAGTTTGACAGCTGGTGCGACAAGGTCATATCAACAGTAGAAAAGATCAAGGAGGGAATAATCAATGGATAATTTTCAGTTCTGGAGCCCCACGGAGTTCGTATTCGGCAAGGACACCGAAAACGAAGCCGGTAAATATGTAAAGAAGCACGGCGGTACAAAGGTACTCATACACTACGGCGGAAATTCTGCCGTGAAGAGCGGACTGCTGGACAAGGTAAAGATATCTCTTGCCGAACAGGACATCACTTACAGAGTGCTGGGCGGTGTTCAGCCCAATCCTCGTGATACTCTTGTTTATGACGGTATACAGCTCTGCCGTGACAACGGTATAGACTTCATCCTTGCAGTGGGCGGCGGTTCTGTTATCGACTCCGCAAAGGCAATTGCCTTGGGAGTGCCTTACGAAGGGGACTTCTGGGATTTCTATGCCGGAAAGGCTGAGCCGGTAAAGGCTCTTCCGGTGGCAACTGTCCTCACTATCGCAGCTGCCGGCAGCGAAGGCTCTGGTGACAGCGTTATCACCAAGGAGGAAGGCGGTCTGAAGCGTGGCTTCGGCAGCGATCTTATCCGCCCCAGATTCTCCATCATGGATCCGCAGCTCACCTGCACTCTGCCTCCTTATCAGACAGCCTGCGGCGCTACAGATATCATGGCTCATGTCTTTGAAAGATACTTCACCAACACTCAGGAGGTCGAGGTTACAGACAGACTCTGCGAGGCTGTACTGTTGACTATGATAAAGGAAACTCCCCGTGTTATCGCCGATCCCAATAACTATCAGGCTCGTGCGAATATCATGTGGGCCGGCACTGTCGCACATAACGGCATCGTAGGTGTGGGCAGGAGCCAGGACTGGAACAGCCACGGTATTGAGCATGAGCTTTCAGCGTTGTATGACTGTGCTCACGGAGCAGGTCTTGCAGTTATCATGCCGGCCTGGATGGAGTTCGTATACAAGCACAATGTAATGCGCTTTGCACAGGTGGCTGTAAGAGTATGGGGCTGCCCGATGGACTATGAGAATCCGGAAAATACGGCGCTTGAAGGAATACTCTGCTTCCGTCATTTCCTCCGCAGTATCGGTATGCCCATAAACTTTGAGGAGCTTGGTGCAAAAGAGGAGGACATTCCTGCACTGGTAGACAAGTTTGGTATAGGTGACGGGAAGACCGGCGGATTCGTACATCTTTCCGCTGAGGATATCGCATCCATATACCGTCTGGCTGCAAGAGCACAGATATGATGCGTTTTTACAGTAATATTGACCTGAATAGCATCCAGCAGCGCAGCGCTCTGCCATATATGGCGGCGAGGCGCTGCTGTTTTGTTAAATGTAGGTAAAATTTTCTGTTTTCACAGTTTTGTCACGATTCTTTCATTGTTTGAACACTATGAATCCGTATCATTATAGATTGTTGAAAAACACAAGAATACAATGTTTTACCGGAGGAATTATTGATGAAACATTATCTCGAAACCACGGATAAGGTGCTTGAAGAAGTAAAGAGCACTGCGTCCGGTCTGACCTCAGAAGAGGCCGCCAAGAGACTGACAGAATTCGGCGCAAACAAGCTGGACGAGCCCCCGAAGCCTACACTTCTGGCAAGATTTATCGAGCAGTTCAAAAACCCGATGATACTGGTGCTCCTTGCGGCAGCAGTCATATCTGCCATAACCGGCATCATATCCGAGGGCAAGCTTGAAGCGGATGTTTTCATTATCCTCTTTGTAGTTATAGCAAATGCGGTGCTCGGCGTATACCAGGAAAATAAGGCCGAATCCGCTATCGAAGCGCTCCAGGCAATGAGTGCAGCACAGAGCAAGGTCTACCGCTCCGGCGAGCTTGTAGTGATCCACAGCTCGGAGCTGGTACCCGGAGATGTTATCACACTTGAAGCCGGAGACAATGTACCGGCGGACTGCCGTATCCTTGAAGCCGCCTCGCTGAAAGCTGAGGAATCAGCCCTGACCGGTGAGAGCGTGCCCTGTGACAAGGACGTTGAACCGCTTACCGGCGAGGACGTACCTCTGGGCGACAGAAAGAATATGCTCTATATGGGAAGCAGTATCGCCTATGGACGAGCAGAGGCAGTAGTTGTTGCCACAGGTATGAAGACCGAAATGGGTAAGATAGCCGGAGCTATCGCAAATGCTGAGGATGACCAGACTCCTCTCCAGAAGAGCCTTGACCAGCTCAGCAAGATACTCTCTATAGCAGTATTATTTATATGTATATTCATCCTCGGACTTAATGTAGTGAAGATGCTTGTCAGCGACGGCAAGATCACTCTTCCCGGCTTCCTTGAATCATTCATGATATCAGTAAGCCTTGCAGTTGCCGCTATCCCTGAGGGACTTGCAGCAGTTGTAACAGTGGTGCTCTCTATCGGCGTAACGAATATGTCAAAGAGGGGCGCTATCATCCGCAGGCTCACCGCTGTTGAAGCACTGGGCTGTGCTCAGGTAATATGCAGCGACAAGACCGGTACTCTTACTCAGAACAAGATGACTGTAGTACAGGAGAACACTGACGACAAGATGCTCCTTGCAAGAGCAATGGGGCTTTGCTGTGACGCTGTTCTCAATTCTGACGATACGGTTGCCGGCGAGCCTACAGAAGCTGCTCTTGTGGCATATGCAAACAAATGCGGACTGAAGAAGTACGCAATGGAAGCTGAAACTCCAAGAGTTGCAGAGGCTCCGTTTGATTCCATGAGAAAGATGATGTCCACCGTACATCAGACCTCAAAGGGCAGTTATGTACAGTACACAAAGGGCGCTCCTGACGAAGTGCTGAGACAGTGTACACACCTCCTTGTTGACGGTGATGTAAGACCGATGACAGAGTCCGACCGCATGGAGATACTCCGCCGCAATAAGGAAATGGCGGATAAAGCACTGAGAGTTCTCCTTGCAGCTTACAGGGAGTACGACAGACTTCCTGAAAATATAACTCCCGAAAGCCTTGAACATGACCTTATTTATATAGGTATGACAGGTATGATCGATCCTGTTCGTCCAGAGGTAAAGGACGCAATCGGCCTTTGCCGTACAGCAGGCATACGTCCGGTAATGATAACCGGCGACCACAGGGATACAGCAGTTGCTATCGCAAAGGAGCTTGGCATCCTGGGCGACGGACAGAAGGCTCTCACCGGTGCAGAGCTCTCAAAGATACCAGACGACGAGTTCAATGAGCACGTAGCTGACTACAGTGTTTATGCCCGTGTTCAGCCTGAGCACAAGGTACGTATAGTAAATGCATGGCGCAAGAAGAATATGACCACAGCCATGACAGGCGACGGCGTAAATGATGCTCCTTCTATAAAGAGCGCAGATATCGGTGTCGGCATGGGTATCACAGGAACTGACGTTACAAAGAACGTTGCAGACATGGTACTCACAGACGACAACTTTGCTACTATCGTAGGAGCTGTTGAAGAGGGCAGACGTATCTATGACAATATTCGTAAGGCTATACAGTTTCTCCTCTCCAGCAACCTCAGCGAGGTGCTGTGTATACTGGTGGCAACTCTCGGTCTTGGCAAGCTAACAGGCGGCTCGTTCATAATATTCGGACCTGTCCACCTTCTCTGGATCAACCTTATCTCAGACTGTTTCCCGGCAGTTGCCCTTGGTATGGAATCTGCCGAGCACGGCATCATGTCACGTAAGCCACGAAGCAGCAATGCACATATCTTCTCTGACGGACTTGGCATCAACCTCCTCTGGCAGGGTATAACAATTGCCGCACTTACCCTTATCTCCTATGTTATCGGCGCACAGACAAGTGCAGCAGCCGGTACAACAATGGCATTCATCACACTTGCTGTCTGCGAGATGCTTCACGCATGGAATATGAGAAGCCTTAAGGATTCCGTATTCTCACTTAAAACTCACAATAAGCTTCTGATAATCTCTATAATTGTATCATTTACAATAATGATCCCGATACTCTTCGTACCGGCTCTGAGAAGCATATTCTCACTGGTAAGCCTTTCAGGTATGAATTACCTCTGGGCAGTCCTCGTTGCAGCAGCAATAGTTCCTATCGTTGAAACTGTTAAGGCCGCACAGAGAGGAAAGGCAAGCAAATAATTATCAGGGACTGCTTTAGTGTGGTGCTTATATAGAATGATTATGGCAGTTATTGAGGGGAAACCTTTTGAAAAAGGGTTCCTCTGACAGAGGGGCGTCGCTCCTGTTAGGAGTCACCCTCAAACTCCCTTCCTAAAACTTTCAGTTTTGATTTTTCCCCAGATAGGGCGCAGCCCATGCTTAATAGCATGGGCTTTTTTATTGCTATGTGTCCTATCTGGGGGATTAAGATTAAAAGTCTTTGGAAAGGGGCGCAGCATAGTCTTATCGTAGTAAATCAAACTAACCGAATAGGATGATAACAGCGACACCGTAATAGTGCCGCTGCTTTCATTTAATGCACGTATCGTATTATACATGCTTCTTCTATAGATAATACCTCATACATTAAATCCTATGTATAATCAAGAAAAAGAACTATAGGATTTTGATAAACTTCGGTTAACAAAGATCTTTAAAGTCACTCAATATCTCTCTGTGACTCTGTCTGATCCTTGGCTATATATAGCGAAAAATTTTCCACGTTGCTGCCAGATGGCATTTTTGTTTTATTGATACGAGGAAATCATTTACAATGCGCTGAAAAAATGTTATAATAGCTGATGTGAGCTGAAGCCCCACTGACATTTGACAGATAACTATGAACGGAGATAATCATGCAGATAAAATATACGAATGAAAACCTTAAAAAGCAGGTCAAAGAGAATATGTTCGGAATGAAGTTTCTGATAATAATGGAACTTTTCGGCGTTTTTCTTTGTTCCCTGAGTTTTCACAATGCCTATAAGGAATTGCCGAGCGAAAAAAGCTATATGTACTTACTTACGAACGAACACCCGCTTGGACTGATATTTGGTATAACCATACTGTTCGTCAACGGTTTATGTATTCACTGGACTGGAACTGTTAATGTTATAAAGCACCTGCGTCCTGCCTGCGGAACTGTCAGATATACCCCCGAGGAAATTGACGAACAGGCAAATCATCCCGAATCTGTCTGGTATGCCAATGCAAAGATATATATAACTCCCAAAACAATAATCGGAACGCAGAAGGGAATGTCCGCTGCCGAGTTTACTGATATAGAAAAAGCCTATATGCGGGCAAGGTGGCATACCCAACGCTCAACTCCGTATCATAGGTCGAGAATCTTACAGTGTTACGAAGATTACTATAAATATCAGCTTGTGATCAGGACAAAGAATCATAAAAAGCTGATAATGAGCAACTCCCAACATTTTGAAAAAGACATTATAGAAACATTAAAGGAGAAATGCGGTCCGGATGTATGGATTGAAAAAAAGCTTCCAGAGAATTGATATCACATGCTACAATTCGTAACAATACTGTTATTGCATGGCAGCCATCGGGCTGCCTCTTCTTATATATTGTATTTTTAATAACGAACATTATTTTTCTATGTTGATATTACGACAAACATCTACATTGAGTTTGAAGATGTTATATCTTCAACATATTTGATACAATCGAACTCCTTTATTTATATTATAAACCGCTTATTCTATACCGTCAAGCAAAAAGCAATTGATTTTCAGGTCAGAATAATGTATAATGGACTCAGAAAGTATGTTTCTTCAGAAGTTCATATCATAAACCAAAACATATGCTGAGACAAGGAGACGATAATATGGCAAAGTATAAATTCAAGTATCAAAAACTTCATTTCCATAGAAATCATCTTGGATAAGCGTAGTATCAAATACAAGACATATTTCATTATTTTCTTTTTTCTGATTTGGAACCTGAATATACACTCGCCCTCACGTCCGGCATCGGTTGCACATATAAGCTCATCGACATCGCTGCGAGAAATCAGTTCCTTCAACTTATAGAACTGTGCTTTGGTTGCTGCATTAATACTGAAAAGCCAGTTATCCGGAATTATAGGCAAAGTTTCAAAATTCCAAGCCTTGTATTTCTCGTCATACATCTCAGGAGAGGAAAGACCTACTAAGTGACCGACACACCACGATACGAGATAGTTATCGCCGGAAATATAACCGTCCTCTCTCTTTGAAGCTCTAAGAACTTTGGCTACTGAGTGGAGAGAAATATTGAGACGTTTTGAAATCTTCTCTAAAGTTTCATCCCCCATAACATTACGCTGAACAATCACTAATTCCAGATCTGACAATGACTGCAAAGCAAATTTGATTTCTGTTAATTCCGCAATTGTAATAGTAACTGTTTCAACTGACGGTTCTTTGGGTACAAGCCCATAGTATTCAAGCCGTCTTTTTGAATCTTTAACCGTATCATTAACGTAAATATCACGGATAGACTTATCGCTTTTCGGAGAGTTGATAACAATAGTTGTTTTCCTCTCATCGTCAGGGTTTAGGTTCGGAAGTCTCTGCAATGTTTTCCTTATCATAATTTTTTTTTAAGGAAGTCTATGTTGTTCCATTTCAAAGCACACGCTTCTCCAATTCTGATACCGGTAGCCAACAAGATGATGAAACCAATAGAGTATTCATCCTGATGAAGAATGAGAGCAGATAATAATCTCTGCTGTTCATCGACGGTCAGAACTCTCATATCAGGAATCGAAACTTTCTGTAAACGAACGTGTTCAACGTAGTTTGCAGAAATCAAACCATTCTCAAGAGCTTTTCTGAGAGCAGCGTGAAGCATTTGTCTG
>LVAK01000265.1 GCA_001604035.1 Clostridiales bacterium Firm_05 | reverse complement strand
TGTTTTCTCCGCGTACGCGGAGGTGTTTCCAAGTCCTTTGCGAAGCTGACGAAGCCGAAACAGTTTTCTCCGCGTACGCGGAGGTGTTTCGTAAACGGATTCGAGTTTTCCGCGGGGCGGCAGGTTTTCTCCGCGTACGCGGAGGTGTTTCTATTGATGCTATTTTCTTTCTATTGCTTGGCGGGTTTTCTCCGCGTACGCGGAGGTGTTTCCGGGCAGCCGATTGTGATTGACCAGCGGTGGCCGTTTTCTCCGCGTACGCGGAGGTGTTTCCAAAAATATCTATAACGCACGCATGAGGGCGTAGTTTTCTCCGCGTACGCGGAGGTGTTTCTAAAGAAGTTGTTTTGCTCGATATTTTCGACGAGTTTTCTCCGCGTACGCGGAGGTGTTTCTAAGCTGGATTTTTGCGGGACAGTCCTGCTTCAGTTTTCTCCGCGTACGCGGAGGTGTTTCTGAAGCAATACAGGCTCATTCTTGAAGCCGAGGGTTTTCTCCGCGTACGCGGAGGTGTTTCCATCTTGCGCAACTTCGCAAATGCGGTCGACAAGTTTTCTCCGCGTACGCGGAGGTGTTTCCACGCCCGTTTGCGCTCACGGGCCAGGGACTTAGTTTTCTCCGCGTACGCGGAGGTGTTTCCCGTTGAACGCCGCAAGCTCCCGAACGGGGAAAGTTTTCTCCGCGTACGCGGAGGTGTTTCCACTCCTGGGACGCCTGCAAGAGATAAGCCGACGTTTTCTCCGCGTACGCGGAGGTGTTTCCGCGGCAAGAGGCGCAGAGAAGCGGCAAAGGCGGTTTTCTCCGCGTACGCGGAGGTGTTTCTCTATCTACGAGCGCGATAAGGTCGTGGAAAAAGTTTTCTCCGCGTACGCGGAGGTGTTTCCGATTCTTTTAAATTTCTTTTTTCTGCAACGTTGTTTTCTCCGCGTACGCGGAGGTGTTTCCACCGCGCCGAGGAAAACGAACGTAGGCGCAAGGTTTTCTCCGCGTACGCGGAGGTGTTTCTCTTCAAGAGGGACACATCCTCTGTCAATTAGGGTTTTCTCCGCGTACGCGGAGGTGTTTCCACGGCGCAACTGGTCAAACTGTTGCACGAAAAGTTTTCTCCGCGTACGCGGAGGTGTTTCTACATCAAGACCGAATATGCCGAGGGCCGTGCCGTTTTCTCCGCGTACGCGGAGGTGTTTCTACTGCTCGGTTTTACCACGGAGCCCGTAATTAGTTTTCTCCGCGTACGCGGAGGTGTTTCTGCGAGGCGGCGTGTGCCTTCAGCGGTAATGTCGTTTTCTCCGCGTACGCGGAGGTGTTTCTACGACGAAGATATGGCGCAGAAGATTCTTGACGTTTTCTCCGCGTACGCGGAGGTGTTTCTGGACGCCTTGGAAGACCTTGACGAAAACGGATGTTTTCTCCGCGTACGCGGAGGTGTTTCTATTCTTTCCCGTTCTCGTCGATCCTGTAAACCGTTTTCTCCGCGTACGCGGAGGTGTTTCTACGCAAAGACGCTATCGCCTAAAGGCCTGACAGTTTTCTCCGCGTACGCGGAGGTGTTTCCAAGAAGGCCGAACCCGTGACGGAAAAGGCCCAGTTTTCTCCGCGTACGCGGAGGTGTTTCTTTATGCACTTTTGTTCTAAAATGCTTGTCAAGGTTTTCTCCGCGTACGCGGAGGTGTTTCCCGTTTGCGCCTCTGCCGTCGGTTTCATTTCCTGTTTTCTCCGCGTACGCGGAGGTGTTTCTCACTGTCGAGGACGGGTTGCTTTTCCGTACAGGTTTTCTCCGCGTACGCGGAGGTGTTTCTAAAACCAAATCAAAACTTAAAATTCCTGGGCAGTTTTCTCCGCGTACGCGGAGGTGTTTCCAGCGCATTCAAGCGCACAACAGCGCATTCAAGGTTTTCTCCGCGTACGCGGAGGTGTTTCTAAGATACTTGCTGGATGCCATCTTGCACAATTGTTTTCTCCGCGTACGCGGAGGTGTTTCTATCTTCACTAATTGCGTTTTTGACCTTTTCAGGTTTTCTCCGCGTACGCGGAGGTGTTTCTATTCATTTTAACACCCTCCATGAGTAAGAAAAGTTTTCTCCGCGTACGCGGAGGTGTTTCCTGTTAGCGGGTTTTCTGGTGTGCCGTCGCCGCGTTTTCTCCGCGTACGCGGAGGTGTTTCTACAAATGAGCGAACTGAAAGCGGTACACGCTTGTTTTCTCCGCGTACGCGGAGGTGTTTCCAAACCAATTCAGCACAGGAATCTTGCTCAACCGTTTTCTCCGCGTACGCGGAGGTGTTTCCCATAGCAAGGCAAGATACAGGCCGACAAGGAAGTTTTCTCCGCGTACGCGGAGGTGTTTCTGGTCGTTATCACTTTCGGCGTCATTCCCATTAGTTTTCTCCGCGTACGCGGAGGTGTTTCCGGCGAACTTGTAGGCGTAATGACGATGGCGGAGTTTTCTCCGCGTACGCGGAGGTGTTTCTTTATCGAACTCAAGCGCAACGAGGCCGAAAAGGTTTTCTCCGCGTACGCGGAGGTGTTTCCCCTTTCTGCCAGTTCTTAATCTGCTCATCTTGGTTTTCTCCGCGTACGCGGAGGTGTTTCTTACGATACGGTGGTGACCGTGACCGTAGTCAAGTTTTCTCCGCGTACGCGGAGGTGTTTCTCATTGCGTTCTTTCCGTGCATTTACTTTGAAAGTTTTCTCCGCGTACGCGGAGGTGTTTCTGGTGTGCATTGACTTGCCAAATGGGAAATTCTGTTTTCTCCGCATACGCGGAGGTGTTTCCATCGCATCGCATTGTCGCCTATGTATGGCGATGTTTTCTCCGCGTACGCGGAGGTGTTTCTTACTATCAAGGGTGTTTACTTGCCAACGACGAGTTTTCTCCGCGTACGCGGAGGTGTTTCTACTCATCTTGGAGTACAGTCGCTTGTCCAAACGTTTTCTCCGCGTACGCGGAGGTGTTTCTTTCTTCGTTGCTCATTTCAGCTCCTTAAGTTTGTTTTCTCCGCGTACGCGGAGGTGTTTCCGATGCAAGGGACTTCCGCCATGCCGAGGGACTGTTTTCTCCGCGTACGCGGAGGTGTTTCTGACTTTGTCTGCCTTGAAAGCTGAAAGGTTGGGTTTTCTCCGCGTACGCGGAGGTGTTTCTAGTTCACGCATTTACCTTTTCATATTCCCACGGTTTTCTCCGCGTACGCGGAGGTGTTTCCATAACCCACTTCGACTGCTTTTCACGGACACCGTTTTCTCCGCGTACGCGGAGGTGTTTCTATACATAATTCTTTATAACTTGTCAAGATATTGTTTTCTCCGCGTACGCGGAGGTGTTTCTGAGGTTGATTTTTTGTTTTTACATATAAACTAGTTTTCTCCGCGTACGCGGAGGTGTTTCTACCGCATCAAGCTCCGCAACCAGCGCGGCCCCGTTTTCTCCGCGTACGCGGAGGTGTTTCCATTTCGCGATTTTCGAGTGTGCCGAGAATAGCGTTTTCTCCGCGTACGCGGAGGTGTTTCTAGCGCAGGGCTACAAAAAGGAATACCTGGAAGGTTTTCTCCGCGTACGCGGAGGTGTTTCTATATTACTCTTATATCACTATATTTTGACTCAGTTTTCTCCGCGTACGCGGAGGTGTTTCTACCCAATTTTTTCAAAGATTTTGCCGCCTTCTGTTTTCTCCGCGTACGCGGAGGTGTTTCCCCTACCCTGGCGCACGCGTCAATGACGGTGGAGTTTTCTCCGCGTACGCGGAGGTGTTTCCTGCGACAGAATCTTTTCCCAGCGAGTAGTGAAGTTTTCTCCGCGTACGCGGAGGTGTTTCCAAGAAAATGAGCGAACTCAAGGGACAGACCACGTTTTCTCCGCATACGCGGAGGTGTTTCCACTGAACATAATTGGCAGTCGTAGTTGTGCCAGTTTTCTCTGCGTAAGCGGAGGTGTTTCGATACCTAATTAGATCTAGTTTGTCAATAGGTTGATTTCTCCGCGTACGCGGAGGTGTTTCCTATTTTCAGGGCGGCTACTACTCTCTTATCCAGTTTTCTCCGCGCAAGCGGAGGTGTTTCCGAGCTCATGATCGACATTGAGACAAGCGGCACGTTTTCTCTGCGTAAGCGGAGGTGTTTCTCAAATCCCGTTCTTTACTCCCTGGATTTCAGCGTTTTCTCCACGCAAGTGGAGGTGTTTCTCCGGAAATCACGACGCTGCCGAGCGGCAAGGAGTTTTCTCCGTGTAAGCGGAGGTGTTTCTATCTTTTTTGTATTCCGACTATATTGTTTTTTGATAAAAAAACAGGGCGCTCGTTCGAACGCCCTGAGAGGTTTTGGTAGTGAAACCTTACTT
>LVAK01000264.1 GCA_001604035.1 Clostridiales bacterium Firm_05 | reverse complement strand
CGCTGCGCGAGTGCTTTTCCGTACCCTCGGAAAATACCATATCGTCTCCTTCCAAGGTATAGGCGTATACGCGATAGGCGTAATAAGGGGAACCGCCGCCAACTTTATCGGCGTAGCTGCTTTTGTCGGAATCAACAACAAAGGAGGTAAAGCCCTTGTAGGTGCCATTGTTTGTTATCTTGCTTTTATTTTCAATGCTCGTCGGCAAAGAATTGGACTCTAGGCCTCGCAAAATGACATAGCCTTTTACGCGGGAATCCTTTGCTCGGTCATAGTTTACGATGATTTGATTTCGGTCAGCGTTTTTCCCAAGCTTCAAGTTGGTCGGAGAAGCCAATGTCGAAGAGATTGTTAAGGTGTATGTGTTGACGGTTTCTTCGTCTTCGGATTTCACTTCGATCTTGACTGTTGTATTCTGCAATATCGTGAGTTCGTTCGGTGTCTGGAATGTGTAAACACCGTCTGCATCCGGTTGCACGTAATACATTTTATTATCCGTTGTAAATTTTACGGATGCCACCTTTTTCGCATTGGGCTTGACATTGATATAGGCAAACGGAGCCTGTACCGTGACGTCAATATTGTCTGCGTCAGCAAGTGCTTCGGAATCCTTGTTCAATATGGCCGATGCTCCTGCCTCCGACGGATCCGAGGCGAATACCTGGAGCATAGAAAGGGAGGCGTCCTTGAACATAGAGCGCTTGGTCGGTTCGGGGTCTTCCTTGTCGTTCAATCCGTCTCCATCGGTGTCTTCATTTGCCGGATTTGTGTAAATCTTAACGGTAGATTCACCCTTGGTCCAACCGGTGATTTCTTCGTAGTCGGAAAGACCGTCTCCATCGGAATCCGCCGTGGTATCAGACGTTGCAAACATGTGTTCCGTTGTGAGAGGAACTCCGTCATGGTCCTGGTCCTTGCTGTAGAATATGTGCACGGCATCTCCTGCTCCTACGAAAATCTTTTCTAGGTCGTAGGAGGCGTGGGCGAATGTGTACAGATCCATGGTGTTGATGCCTTTCTTGATGTCTGCGGCGTGCTGGATTGTGACATACCACATAGCGCTATCGGCCAAGCTGAACTTGTATCCTTCAATGGATGCCAACCCATAAAGCTTCTTCTTTGATGGGCCTTCAACAGAATCTTGCTTGAAATTCACGTGAGCGTTGCGCAATAGTTCTGCAAGGGATGTCTGTGCATACAAATCATCGGTTCCCTTGTGGTCAAAATTGTAACGGTAATTGGCGGCGACCTGGTACCTTGCGGACGGGTTTCCTGCACTACCGGGACCGTAATCAATCGTAATATCTGCGGTCTTGGCGGCCACCTTCGTGTAGGCGATTGTGAAATCGTTGGAGCCGCCGTCAATGGTGATTTTTTGAGACGAGGCGCCGAGGACGATGGAACTCGTATTGTAAATCAAGTCTTCGATTTTTTCAATCTTTACATCATCGTTGCAGAAATTTGCTTCGACCGATTCACCCGGCTTGAGCGTGATATCGCTCCAGTCGCCTTCGCGGTTTAGGTCGGCAAGAATTTTCAATGTGACAGTATCCTTGATGTCGAAGGTTGATGCGGACAGCTTCAAAGCCTCGATGGTAAATGCAATATCCGAAGAGTTCTTGAGTTCCACCTGCATGCAGAGGGTTGCTCCGCTCACTTCGCTACCTTCGGATTTTTCCTTGGACAAGGCCTTTTCGTAGCTTTCGGCGACACTCTTTTCTTCGGATGTACTCCAGGTCATGCCGGTGGAAGTGGTGTAACTGCCGTTGTAGCCAGCGGTGAAGTTTGCAACATATTTATTTTCATCACCGAGTTCCCAGCCATGGGTCGTTGAAAATTCCCAAGCGTTCATCATGTCCGCGCTACGGGTTTCTTCATAACTCGTAGAATTCGTCTTGGAAACTTCCGTGCCTTCCGTGATGGATTCGCTCGTTGTGGTTCCCGTCGAAGTCGTTACGTTGAGGCTGATGCTGGGCGATTTTTTCAATGTCACTCGAAGTCCCGGCACGTCGGCGATACGCGGGTTGAACTTGGTCGGGTTCGTGGGCGAATACATGCCGTCGGCAAGTTCCTCGCTGTCGCTCCAGCCGTCGCCATCCGTATCGGCGGAGTTCGGGTTCGTATCGTACTTGTAGATTTCGTCAAGGTCGGTCAGGCCGTCGTCATCCATATCGTCATCGGAATCAACTTCGATGATTTCGATGTCCTTGATTTCGGAAAGCTTGAATGTGTGGCTACCTGCGAAGACCCCTTCGCCGACCGTTACGGTCATTGTTTCTTTGCTCTTGTCCTTGAGCTTGAAATCTACGCGATCAATATCCGAAAGC
This sequence comes from Clostridiales bacterium Firm_05, assembly GCA_001604035.1. Lineage (GTDB taxonomy): Bacteria > Bacillota > Clostridia > Oscillospirales > Ruminococcaceae > Ruminococcus. The sequence continues at coordinate 762 of LVAK01000264.1, read as the reverse complement.
TTGATGGCTTCTTGTTTTGCCTTTCCCGAGAAGGCCATCTCCTTGTTTTCCGCTTTTCCGGAAAAAGTCAGGCTGTCGATGGTTGTGAGGTTCAGGCTTGCCGCTGCGTTTTTGGCATCGTCGGTATATACGTTGATGACGCCTGCCATGCTAAATGTTGCCGAAGCGGCGAGAAGGGTAGAAATTTTTTGAATCGATTTCATCTTTTCCCCCTACTGCTTCACGTTGATTTTGAGAGTTGTAAGGTTGGCGCCCGTCTGGACGAGCACCACATAAAATCCGGAATGCAGATTGGGATAGATGACGTTTTCGCCTTTTACCAGACCTGCATTACGATAGACGCAATTGCCCAAGGCGTCAAAAATCCGGACGGCAGAACGGCCTTCCGGGGCAATAACGGACAAACTCGATGTGTTGATATTCCAGGATGCAGATGCGCCAAGTGTTTTTGCCGCCACGGGAATCGACGATATGCTCGACGAGTCGTTCTTGTCGGCCTCGAATGTTATTTTCGTGATGGTTTCTACCCAAAAGCGTTCGGTGGTTCCGTCGGCCTTGGTGACTTTGATGAGGTGCGTCTTATCAGCCAAGGCGAAGACTGTTAAAACGAGCACGAAAAGCATTAGTTTTTTCATGGCGATCTTGTTTTCCTTTGTAAAATGTATGGTTTTTACATTTTTGACAATTATGTCAGCATAGCCTTTTAACCATGCTACTTATTAATAGCATGACCCGTGCTTTTTACTCGCTAATTTGTGTAAA
>LVAK01000100.1 GCA_001604035.1 Clostridiales bacterium Firm_05 | reverse complement strand
AAAGAGCGCAACCGCATCGCAAGAGAGATACACGACAATGTGGGACATATGCTGACACGCTCCCTGCTCCAGTCAGGGGCACTGATGATAATAAACAAGGACGAGAAGCTGAAGGAGCCGCTTGAAAGCCTGAAGGATACGCTCGATACCGCAATGACAAGCATCCGGCAGAGCGTTCATGACCTGCATGACGATTCTGTCGACCTGAGAGCTTCTATCGAAGAAAATCTCCGTCCGGCAAGAGAAAGATTCACCGTGAATACCGAATACGATGCCGGAAACGATATCCCCGGCAATATAAAGTTCTGCGTGGCAGGTGTTGTCCGGGAAAGTGTCTCCAACGCCATAAAACATTCGGACGGCAGCAGGCTCAGCGTGATCTTCCGTGAGCACCCGGCTTTCTATCAGCTAATGGTGGAGGACAACGGCAAATCGGCTGAGATAAATGAAACAGGCATAGGCCTTAAAAATATGGAGGACAGAGCAAGAAGCGTTGACGGCAATATCCGTTTTACCCCGTCAGCATCAGGCTTCAGGATATTCATGTCCATACCCAAGAAACAAGGAGAAGCATATGAGGATAGCAGTGATAGATGACGATAATCTGGTGGCGCTCTCGCTGAGGACGATACTGGAAAGCACCGGAAGTATCTCCGTTGAGGCCATGGGCAGCAGCGGAGCTGAAGCTATTGAAATATACCGCAGCCATAAGCCGGATGTTATGCTAATGGATATACGCATGGAAGGCATGACCGGTCTTGAAGCCGGCGAAAAGATACTTGCCGAATCCCCCGATGCAAGGATACTATACCTCACTACATTTTCCGATGACGAATATATCGTAAAGGCTATGAGTATGGGCGCAAAGGGATATATACTCAAGCAGGACTTTGAAGGCATTGCCCCTGCCCTGGAAGCCGTAATGAGCGGACAGAGCGTTTACGGCGACAAGATAATCGGCAAGCTCCCCGGACTTATGACACTTAAGGAGGAATTCGACTTTGCCGCACATGGTATCAGCGACAAGGAACGTGAGATAATGGAGCTTGTGGCCCGTGGCCTCAGCAATAAGGAGATCGCCGGAGAGCTCTTCCTTGGAGAGGGTACTGTCCGCAATTACATAAGCAGCCTTCTCTATAAGCTCGGTCTCCGTGACCGTACCCAGCTTGCGGTCTACTACTACACGGAGGTCAAGGGGAAATGAGCCTCCGACCGTAACACTGTACAAAAGAAAGCGTTTAATTTTGTGCAGTTTTAAACGCCTATATTTTTCGCCTGAAATTGACATATACCGCAGAAAATGCTATACTTTACGTATAGGATGTGGCCGTGTGGGGATGCGGCCGTAAAGGAGTGGTATAAATGATGTTTTGCGAAAAATGCGGAGCACCTATGCAGGACGGAAGTTTTTTCTGCGAACGCTGCGGCAGCAGGGTGATGCCGCCTCAGAATAACAGTCCTTTTCAGCAGGATCAGGCTGCTAATCCATTCAGTCAGCCTCAGCAGAATTATCAGCAGCCAGTACAGCACCAGCAGCCTGCTCAGTATCAGCAGCCAATGTACGGCTATCCGCCGCCTCAGTACCAGCAGCCGTATCAGGAGCCGTACTATCAGGACAGCGGTACCTTCGTAAACTCTGCCGACAGCAATAAAAAGAGCAATACCGCTATAATAATCGCTCTTACAGCTCTTACTGCGATCATACTGACGCTGTGTGTAGTTCTGCTGCTGATAATGACAAAGGACAGCGATGAAAGCGACAAAGACGGCGGCGGAAGCAAACGCACATCAAGATCCGTCTCAGAGAATATCTCCCCCGGAAGCAAGGACGAAGATGAGCAGACGACGGAAAATGAAGATCTCATCGAAGCCGAGACTCTTCCGGCAGAGCCTGACAACTCATATGAGGGCATTGCCAAAAGGACTTCGGAACGCAAAAAGGTCAATATCAACTATGTCTCCTCAGATGTATCCGACTACCCGAATGTAAAGGTATACTTCACCGTTGAGGATGAACAGGGCGATACTGTGGATCTGTCCTCACCGAATGTTGCGGTGAAGGAAAAAGTCACCGGAGGTGCAGAGCTTGAGCGTGAGGTCAAATCCGTGGAACAGCTAAAGGGCCGTGAGGGAGTGAGCTTCGATATAGTTGCGGATAAATCCGGAAGCATGAGGAACGATATGGACGCTATGCAGAGGGTTATGGGACAGTTCGTTGATGCCCTGGACTACCAGTCCGGCGACAGGGCTGAGCTCATTGCCTTTGACTCCTTCGTAATGTATATGTGTACCTACACCTCGGATACAGCTCTCCTGAAAAACGGTATAAACAACATGGAGCCTTACGGCGAGACTGCCCTATATGATGCACTATATGAGGGCGTCAACAACGCCGGCGCCCAGCGTGGAGCACGCTGCGTGATAGGCTTTACAGACGGCTCCGACAACCAGAGCAGTCATACCTCACAGGAGGTCATTGATCTTGCCAATTTCTATTCTGTGCCAATATTCATCATTGGTTCTGGCAGCTCCTATGACTACACAAATATAACCTCAGCCACCGGCGGACAGTACTGGAATATCAATTCCATAAACGATATGTCTCAGGTGCTGGATCAGATCTATTCACAGGAAAAGGATATGTACTGCATGGAATATGTATCTGACGGCTCGGCTGACAAATTCGCTTCAAGAGATCTGGAGCTGGCTGTGGAGGATGACAGCTACGGCGCTATAACCCGCATGACCTTTACTCCTACAGAGACTCTGAAGAAGCAGTCCCACGCCTCAAGATATGAGGTAGTCAAGGCAGATGTCACATGGGAAGAGGCAAACGCCGAGTGTATAAAGCGTGGCGGACACCTGATAACCATTACTTCTGAAGACGAAATGGCCAAGGCAAGCAAGCTGGCTCAGGACGCTGACCTGAAATATGTATGGATGGGCGGCTATACCTCCATAAGAGGCTCAAGCGCATTCGGGCACTGGATAACCGGTGAATCTTTCAGCTACCAGAAATGGTACCCTGGAGAGCCTTCAAGGAATGATAAGGACGGCGAATCAGAGATGTACCTGATGCTATGGCACGTCACCGATGACTGGACGTGGAACGACCAGAGAAACGATGTGTTCCATATCCCCGGACTTACCTACTTCTCAGGCAGCACCGGATATATATGTGAATACGAGGATCAATAACGGAGGAAAAAATGTCAAAAAAATCAAACGATAGTCTTTTATTCAAAATAATTGTATTGGTATGCACCGCAGCACTTATCCTGCTCATAGCAGTAGGAGCTTATTTCATCAAGAACGAACGCAGCTCATCATCATCCTCTTCACCGGAGACTGTACCTGCCGGCGCTGACACATCTGCTGATCAGCAGGAAGAAACTGCTGCGGCTGACACAAATGAAGAGGAAGAACCGGCAGCTGCCACTGAAGGCAGCAGTAAAGAGCCTGTATCCGATGACAAGATCGGCGATATGATCGCCGGGATGTCACTTCATCAGAAAATATGCCAGATGTTCATCGTCACACCGGAATCACTTACAGGATATGATCTGGTAACTGCTTCCGGAGACGCCACCAGGTCAGCCCTTGAGGAGTACCCTGTGGGCGGTCTGATATACTTTGCCGCAAACCTTGAAGATACAGCGCAGACAAAGGAAATGCTCAGCGGAGCTTCCGGTATAGCAAAGGAGCTTGGCCAGATACCGCTGTTCCTGGCAGTTGATGAGGAGGGCGGCACAGTTGCAAGATGCGCTGACAAGCTGGGCACCACCAAATTCAGCCCTATGTACGACTATAAAGATCAGGGAGCTCCTACAGCCTACAGCAATGCCTACACCATAGCCTCTGACATAAAGGGGCTGGGCTTCAATCTTGATTTTGCACCTGTGGCTGATACATGGTCCAATCCTTCAAATACTGTCATCGGCAAAAGAGCCTACAGCGATGATTTTATCGACACAGGTATTCTTGTAGCCTCGGCTGTAAAGGGCTTCAAGGACGGCGGGGTTTACTGCTCGCTGAAACACTTCCCCGGCCACGGAGATACTGCCGAGGATTCACACTTCGGTACAGCTACTTCATCTAAAACCTTAGATGAGCTGGAGAGAGATGAATACCAGGCATTTAAAGCAGGCATGATGGCAGGTGCAGATATGGTAATGGTGGGACATATCACTATGACCAATATCGACAATCAGCCTGCAACGCTCTCAAAGACTATGATAACAGACGAGCTGAGAGGCCGTCTGGGATTTGACGGTGTCGTGGTCACAGATTCCCTCGCAATGGGAGCTGTGGCAGATATGTACGGTTCCGGTGAGCTGGCAGTAAAAATAGTTGAAGCCGGCGCAGATATCCTCCTCATGCCTAAGGATATGAAGGCAGCAGTTGAAGGACTGGAGAAAGCTGTTGAAAGCGGTCAGATCTCCGAGGAGCGCATAAATGAGAGCCTCCGCAGGATACTCGTCCTGAAAGCCGAAAAGCTCGATATAGAATAATAAAACAGCCATAAAGAAGTGTCATACCTCTTTATGGCTGTATTCTTTTTCATTATTTTACTGCTGAGATAAGCTTAAGGGTGAGCTCATATCTCTCCTCATCCGTATCACAGCCCACAACTGCTGATATATATTTCTTTCCGCCTATATTGAAGCTTGCCAGCAGGCTGTTTCCGGCTTCAAGGGTAGTGCCGGTCTTTAATCCCGTAGCCTCCTTGCAGTAATACTCTCCGTCAGGATCAAGGAGCATATTCGAGTTGATCCAGGTATAATTTTCCCCGGAGAAAAGCTCCACATCCTTCTGATATGTGCCGGCTACAGCCATTATCTCCTTCTGAGACATCGCATATCCTGCAAGCTTCAGAAGATCTGAAACTGTTGTATACTGCTCCTCATCGTCCCAGCCGTCAGGAGTAGTGAAATTGCTGTTCTTCATGCCGATATCAGCTGCAAGACTGTTCATAAGCTTGCAGAACCTCTTCACGGCAGCCTGGTCTGTCATCTCGATATCCGGATCTATGGCTCTGGCTGCTGACACCGCAAGAGTATAGGCTGCGTCATTTCCCGATGACATCAGCATACCAGTTATGAGTTCCCTTACTGTCAGCGTACTTCCCACCTCAAGATAGGCAAGGCTGGAATAGGGATGCACCAGCGATTGCTCCGTACCTACTGTGAATTCGTCCTCCGGGCTGAGATATTTCAGCGCCACAGAAGCTGTAAGCAGCTTCGTAAGGCTTGCCGGAGCGACCTTTTCGTCAATATTGTCACTGTAGAGCAGTCTTTTGTCATCAACGCTGTACAGGGCAGCAGCTTTGCACGAAGGCGAAGATATATGAGGCAGCATCGTCGTTGTAGTTACGACTGCTGTCTGCGGCATTGCGGTGGTCGCAGTCGTTGTCAGTTCCTCTCCGGCATCCGCCGCCTTGGTCTTTTCGGATTTATCACTGTGCCTTGAACAGAAACAGCAGAAAAGGATCGGCAGCATAATTACCAGCAGTACGGCTGCCAGCCTGTCTTTTCTCAGCTTATAGCTTCTGTTCATAAGCGATCATTTCCTGAAATCATAATTGCTTTGCTCATCTTATGCTCCTTTTGTCTTTCGTGTCATCTTCCCTGATATCACATTATTTTATTATACCAGATATAGCCTGATTGTCAAGTATTTCCCGGCCAAAACAGCTATATGAGCCGCATATATATATTTAATTACTGATTGACACGATACTAATAATGTGTTATAATTATATCAATAATGCGGGACACCGCATGACCATTAAATGGAGGTAATCATATGAGAGCAGTTGTAACTGTTATCGGTAAGGATACTGTAGGCATTCTTCACAAAGTCAGCGGTATCTGCGCTGAGTTCAATGTAAATGTAATAGAGGTGACACAGAGCGTTTTACAGGATATGTTCGCCATGATAATGCTTGTAGATATTTCTGCTATAAACAGCGATTTCTCCGAACTCGTTGACAGGATGACAGCACTCGGCAATGAGCTGGGTCTTTCTATCCACACAATGCATGAGGATATCTTCAACTCAATGCACAGCATATAAGCCGCTGAAAGGAAGTCACAGATGCTTAACGTTTACAATATACTGGAAACCATAAGGATGATCCAGGACGAATGTCTTGATATAAGAACTATCACAATGGGTATCTCTCTTCTCGACTGCATCGATACCGATATCGATAAGGCCTGCGAGAAGGTATATGCCAAGATCGTTAAAAAGGCCGGCAATCTCGTTGCCGTTGGTCAGCAGATCGAAAAGGAATACGGTATCCCGATAGTCAACAAGAGAATTTCCGTTACACCTATCGCCATGCTGGCTGCAGCCTGCCCTGACGGAGATGTAGTCAAATTTGCAAAGGCTCTCCAGAGAGCAGCCGATACCTGCGGAGTAAACTTCATAGGCGGTTATTCAGCTCTGGTACATAAGGGCTTCTCTGCCGGAGATATGGCTCTCATAAAGTCCATCCCGGAGGCTCTCGATGTTACAAATAATATATGCTCATCCGTAAATATCGGCTCGACCAAATCCGGTATCAACATGGATGCTGTAAAGATAATGGGACAGATCGTCAAGGAGTCCGCAGAGAGAACTGCTGACCGTGACTGCATAGGTCCTGCAAAGCTGGTGGTATTCTGCAATGCCGTTGAGGATAACCCCTTTATGGCAGGTGCCTTCCACGGCCCAGGCGAGCCTGACTGTGAGATACACGTAGGCGTTTCCGGCCCAGGCGTTGTCCGTGCAGCACTTACAAAATACCCTGACGCCTCAATAAATGAGCTGGCAGACATCATAAAAAAGACAGCCTTCAAGATCACCCGTATGGGACAGCTTGTGGGCGCAAGAGCTTCCGAGCTTCTCGGAGTTCCCTTCGGTATCGTTGACCTCTCACTTGCTCCTACTCCTGCTATCGGAGACAGCGTTGCTCATATCATAGAGGAAATGGGACTTGAGATGTGCGGTACTCACGGCACTACAGCCTGCCTGGCTATGCTCAATGACGCTGTAAAGAAGGGCGGAGTTATGGCTTCTTCCACTGTCGGCGGACTCTCAGGCGCTTTCATCCCTGTATCTGAGGACGCAGGTATGATCGATGCTGCTGTTGCAGGAGTGCTCAGCCTTGAAAAGCTTGAGGCTATGACTGCTGTATGCTCTGTCGGACTCGACATGATCGTCGTTCCCGGAGACATAGCTCCTGAAACTATCTCAGCTATCATCGCAGATGAAGCTGCTATAGGTATGGTAAATTCAAAGACCACTGCTGTAAGACTTATCCCTGCTATCGGACGCAAAGAGGGCGAGACTCTTGAATTCGGCGGCCTCCTCGGAAGCGGCCCTGTAATGCCGATAAGAGACAAGTCCGCCGCTAAGTTCATAAACAGAGGCGGAAGGATACCTGCTCCTATGCAGAGTCTGAAGAACTGACACAATAACGTTATATTATCCGGATAACCGGATGAAAATAGAATGGAGGTTTATCACCATGGGCAAAACTAAAGCAGAAAAGAAATTTGAAAAAGAAGAGGAACGCAATATCCAGAAAACCGCACTTATCGTCGAACTTATCTCAGCCGGAGTAGCAGCGCTTGTGGCGGTTCTATACCTCATTGGCGTCATATCGTTCAATCCTATGTACATAATGGGATTCGCTATCTCCCTTATGCTGGGCGGACACGGTATCAGAGAATGGAAGAGCCGCAAGCTGCTTTCTGTTTCAGCTTTCATCCTCGGAGTCCTGCTGATAGCGGTCACCATTAAAACAATATTTGCATAAAATCAAGGGCGGAGTATTATCCGCCCTGTTTTTCAGGAGTTTGCTTTATGAAAATGATCAAAGCGGATAATTCAGACCTGGATACCGTCAAAGACATAACCTACACTACTATAAACCAGGTATATCCTAAATACTATCCGAAGGGTGCGGTGGATTTCTTTCTTGCCCACCACAGCAGCAAGAACATAGAAGACGATATCGCCGCAGGAAAGGTCTTCATCCTGCTGGATGATTCAGATACTGCCGTCGGTACAGTCACTGTTGACGGCAACGATATCGGAAGGCTGTTCGTACTGCCAGAATATCAGGGCAGAGGCTTCGGCAGCTTTCTGCTCTCATTTGCTGAAGAAACTGTCGGAGATGAATATGGGGATATCATACTCGATTCCTCCCTGCCGGCCAAGGCTATATACATGAAAAAAGGCTATATCTCCACCGATTACAACATAATAGAGACCGACAGCGGAGATTTCCTTTGCTTTGATACAATGATAAAAAAACGTCCGAGGTGAATATATGGAGCTGAATAACATTCCACGTCTTTTTGGGATAAACGGCGACTGCATATCCGAGGATATAAGATCCGGTCACATAAACAAGACATACCTCTGCTCCTGCGGCGGAGAAAAATATATTATCCAGAATATCGACAGGAAGGTCTTTCCATTTCCTGAAAATATCGACAGCAACATCCGAAAAATAAGCTCCGCATTCATCTCCTCCGGAGAGGAACGTGTTACTGTCCCTCGCTTCCTTGAAAGCGAGGGCAGATATCATATCATGACCGAAGACGAGGTGTGGCGTATGTATCCATACATACCGCAGACTGCCTCCCCTTTCACAAATAAGAATTACTCCTGCGGACTTGCTTTCGGCACCTTTATCCGCATACTCAACGAAAAACCGGTAAAGCTCAGATCCGCCGGAAACCCTCCTCACAGCTACAGCAAAGTGTTCAGCCTTCTCTCCTCAATAGCCGGAAACAGTGTCAACAAGAAGATCGACAGCACTGTTCTTTCAAGACTCAGCAGTCTTGATGATACCTTATCCCAGGTATTTACAGCGGATTTCCCTAAAAGGAATGTCCACAACGATGCTAAGACAGCTAACGTCATCATAGGAGAACAGCTTACGGTAATCGACCTTGATACTGCCATGCTGGGCTATCCTGCTCTCGATTACGGAGATCTTATCCGCTCGGTATGTCAAGGCAGCTCTATGGATACCGCCGCTGTCCGTGACGCTACAAGAGGCTTTGCCGCAGGCCTTGACGGACTTCTCACCTCCGATGAGCTGGATTCGCTCTATTACGGGCTCATCTATGCCGTAGGAGAACTGGCTGCAAGATACCTGCTGGACTATGTGAGCGAAGCCGGATATTTCAAGGATAAAACTCCCGCCGGCTGCCTCGCACGAGCCAACGAGCTGCTTGGACAGCTCAGAGTTTTCATAAACTCCGGCGACGAGCTCACAGAGCTGATATATTCTTCATTCGGGAAAAAATGAAACTGCCGTTAACAAAAAAACAGCTATGAAGTTAAGCGTGATACTTATCTTTATAGCTGTTTTTATTCAATATCGATTTTTTCTATACTGCTATCCTCACCGGCTTCCGGGAGATCCATATTCTGTAGCATTTCCGGCTTCAGCTCCACTGTCACCGGTTCTTCTTCCTCGGCAGAAGCTATTTTAAGCTCATCCTCACAGGCTTCAAGCAGCTCCGCATTATATATGCCGGCACAGGACACATCGTCACCGCTGCCCATTCTTGAAAGCTCCGGCAGGAACTCTGTCAGCTGGTCGAAGCCCTCGTCAAGGCCGTTTCTCACGAATGCAAGAGACAAGCCCTTATAAAAATCCCAGAGTTGGGTATGATCCCAGTAGGACTTCTCTATACCGTCCGTACCCATGAATATGGCCGCAGGTATATCATCACCTGCAAAATACGCACATCTGCCAAGAAGTGCGGCCTCCTCCTGACAGAGAGAGGTAGTTATATTGTCATGGCAGCGCATATCCGGCGGAACAGGCTCCTCCGCCCTGCCTTCCCTTGTTATGGAAACACAGGTGCCATCGCCTATCTGCATACAGAAAGCGTATGTCTCTGTTACCACGGCAAATGCAAGAGTAGTTCCATAGGCATCGGCATAATCGCCGCTCTCATACATCTCACGGTAATAGCTGAATCTCTCAGGTATACGGTCAAGCTCCTCCTCAGTGAATGGATACTGTGAATAGTCCTCATAAGTAAGTTCGTTCCAGCGTTCAACAATGTCCTTCCATAGCTGTTCAAAGAGAGAATGGCGCTTTTTCTCGTCATCGAGGACTTCCTCTGCACCTTCGATCCCTTCCACAAAGCTTTCCGCACATTCATATGCCGCCCTGACTGCAAATTCCGAACCCTTTTCTGTCCTGAGATACTGGAGGCTGCCATGGCCGTCAGCTGTAGCGGCAAAGACAAAGTTTTCATTATTAGCTTCAAATGAATAATCCTGACATATCAGATTTCTTGCATGGTGTGATGCACCGATACAGGTACAGGAAAACGATGAGTATTTTTCCATAGCTTACGTCCTGAAAATGGATTCTGCCTCCGGTATTGAGCTGTCTGACCGTGAATTTTCTCCACAGCATGGCCGGCGGAGTATAATATACATTATTATTGTACTCCATAATCAGAATTTTGTCAAGCCGAAGATAATAAAACAACATCCGGAATGATGTACCGGCCGGATAATAAAAAATACTGTCAATTTCAAGAAAACAGTGGAAATTTATCACAGGATGTGTTATAATAATAAAATACAACCAATTGATATCAGATCAGGAAAAGAGGTCAGTACAATGAACCTTATAGATTGTCATACACATACAGAGTTTTCCGTAGATTCGGAGGCGGATATAACCGGAATGATCGAGCGTGCCTGTGAGCTTGGACTTGCAGCATATGCCATCACCGACCACTGCGAGTGCAACCGCTGGTACTCCGAGGAACACTATCCCGGCATTGAAGTATATCGTTACTTTGATTTTGGCCGTGACTATGAGAATTCAGTCTCCGCTGTCACAAAGCTCAAGGAAAAATATGAGGGAAAGCTGAACCTGATATGCGGTACTGAGCTTGGCCAGGCCCTTCAGGATATCGAAGTCGCCGAAAAAGTGGCGGCCGATCCCCGTCTTGACTTCATCCTCGGTTCAATGCACCAGCTGCCGGATACAGAGGATTTCTGCTTTATCGAGTATGATAAATATACCGAGGACGGGATATACGACCTTTGCAGGCAGTACTTCGAGGAGATCTACAAGCTGTGCAAATGGGGAAAATTCGATATCCTCTCCCACCTCACCTACTTTCTCCGCTACATTAAGGGCGGATACGGAATCGATGTGGACACCAGCAGATACGATGAGATAATCGCTGAATCCTTCCGTACCCTCATTGAAAACGGCAAGGGTATCGAGATCAACACCTCCGGACTGAGACAGAATTACGGAGATACCTTCCCATCACTGAAATATGTGAAGCTCTTCCGTGACCTTGGAGGCGAGCTGCTCTCCATAGGCTCTGATGCTCACACCATAGCTGACCTGGGCAAGGGCATTGCAGACGGTGCGGAGATCGCAAAGGCCGCCGGCTTCGACCGGCTCGTATACTTCAGAAAAAGAAAACCGTATTTCATAAATATAGATTAATGCTCACAGAAAGGAACTTATACCATGAAAAACAAGATCATAAGCATTTTACAGCAGAATGCCCGTATATCAAACACTGCCCTCGGCGAGATGCTTGGCATTTCCCCGGAAGCAGCCGAAGCCGAGATAAAGAAGCTGGAGGATGACGGCGTTATCCGTGGATACAGCGTCATAATCGATGAGGACAAGTACGACAGATCAACCGTTCACGCTACCATAGAGCTGAAGGTCACTCCACAGAGAGACTGCGGCTTCAATGATATCGCAAAGACCATAATGATGTACGACGAGGTAGAAAGCGTCAGCCTGATGTCTTCCGGCGCATATGACCTTGCTGTTGAGGTCAAGGGCGCTGACCTCAAGGATGTGGCATTCTTTGTTTCCGAGCGACTTGCAACTATAGAGGGTATCCTCTCCACCTCCACCCACTTCATTCTCAAGAAGTACAAGGAAAAAGGCATTTTCATCGACGGTGAAGAGCAGGATGAAAGGGGACTGGGTTGATCGTGATAGATTACGATAAGATACTTTCAAATAAGATAAAGAACATCAAGCCCTCCGGCATCAGAAAATTCTTTGATATTGCCGGAACTATGGAGGGCGTTATCTCCCTCGGCGTAGGCGAGCCCGATTTCAATACCCCCTGGGTGATACGCAAGGCTGCTATAAATGTGCTGGAAAGAAAGCATATCGTCTACGGCCCGAACAAGGGACTTGCTCCGCTGAGAAAAGCTATCTCCGATAAGATAAACAAGAAGCATAAGGTGGAATACGATCCTGACAGCGAGATAATAGTTACAGTGGGCGGCTCCGAGGCTATCGACCTGGCTCTCAGAGGCATTATCGATCCCGGCGATGAGGTGCTCGTTGTGGAGCCCTGCTTTGTGTGCTATGCTCCCCTCATTGAGCTCTCCGGCGGAGTCGCTGTACCCGTCCCCACAAGACTTGAAAACAACTTCAAGCTCACCGTGGAAGACCTGAAAGACAAGATCACTCCCCGTACAAAAATGCTGATACTCCCATTCCCTAACAATCCCACAGGCGCTGTAATGACAAGGAAGGATCTGGAGCCAATCGCAGAGCTTCTCAGGGGCACAGATATAATGGTGCTGTCCGATGAGATATACTCCGAGCTTACATACGGCATGAAGCACTTCTCCATAATCGAGCTGGAGGGTATGCGTGAGCGCACTATATATGTAAACGGCTTCTCAAAGGCATATGCAATGACAGGCTGGAGACTGGGATACGTTTCAGCTCCCGAGCCGATAATCACTCAGATATCAAAAATACATCAGTACGGCATCATGTGCAGCCCGTATATCAGCCAGAATGCTGCTATAGAGGCACTTACCTCCTGCGATAAGGAAGTTACAAAAATGGTGGATGAATACAACACCCGCCGCAAGTATCTCGTAAGCGAGTTCAATCGTCTCGGACTTACCTGCTTTGATCCCGAGGGAGCATTCTATGTATTCCCCTGCATCAAGAGCACAGGCCTTACAAGTGACGAATTCTGCGAAAGACTGCTCTATGAGGAGAAGGTGGCCGCTGTCCCCGGAAGCGCTTTCGGTGCAAGCGGAGAAGGTTATATGCGTATCTCCTACGCCTACTCCCTTAAGCACCTCATGGAGGCAATGAGCCGTATCGAGAAATTCCTGAAAAAATTAGAGGACGAAAAGAAATGAAGATCAGAACAGCTGCAAAGATCAATCTTGCCCTTGATGTGACCGGAAGGCTGCCGGACGGATATCACCTTATCGAAAGCGTTTTCCAGTCCGTCGGACTTTATGACGATATAACTGTGGAACTGACCGATAACGGCATATCGGTTTCTTGTGACGTTCCGGAAATGTTCGCTCAGGCTGATCCTATCCCCTGTGATGAGAGGAATATCGCTTTCAAAGCCGCAAAGCTTTTCTTTGAGGAGAATGACCTGTCATGCGGATGCTCAATACATATCGTAAAGGGCATCCCCTCTCAGGCCGGAATGGGCGGCGGAAGCACCGACGCTGCGGCAGTTCTTCATTGCCTGAATGTGCTGACAGATTCCGGTTTGACGCTGGAAGAGCTGTCCGTTATGGGCAAAAAGCTTGGGGCTGACGTTCCCTTCTGTCTGGCAGGCGGAACAGCTTATGTAGAAGGTATCGGCGAGAAGCTTGTAAAGCTGCCTGACTATGATAAGCGCATACTCGTTATCGCAAAGGGCACTCAGGGCGTGTCCACCGGCGAAGCCTATGCCCGTATCGATGCCCTTGTATCTCCCGTTCATCCTCAGACAGGAAAGCTTGTGGATTCACTGAAAAGCGCTCCTGATACAGCGTATATGTACTTCGGCAACCTCTTTGAACAGGCTGTTCAGCTTGAAGAAGTCGATATGCTGAAGTCGGCTATGCTCAACAAAGGAGCTCTCAAAGCCAATATGACCGGCAGCGGAAGTGCGGTCTTCGGACTATTCGATTCCCGTGAAGCCGCAGATATCTGCGCTTTAAAACTCAGAGATAACGGCTATTTCGCTCAGGTCTGCGAGACCGTCAGCAAGGCATACACATTGATATAAAAACGCCGAAAGCGGCAATAATGGGCTCTCTACGGGCTCCATTCATTTGCCGCCTCCGGCGTTTTTTATTGTGTTTTTACTATTGCTATCACTGTGAGATTGTCCTTGCAGCCATTCTCCAATGCCTTCTGCACCATCATTCTCAGGCGCTCGGGCAGATTCTTCGGCAGCTCAAGTATCTCCTCCATATCAAGCGATGACAGATAATCAGAAAGTCCATCTGTACATAACAGCAGCAGATCTCCGAACTCCATACCGCCTTCTACCGGCATTATATCGATCTTCGGCACAGTCTTGACGTTTCCGAATGCCGGAAAGATTATATTCCTATGTACATGAGTGCGGCGCTGAGCCATTGTGATCGTTCCCTCTTCATAGAGGAGCTGCACCAGCGACTGGTCACGAGTCAGCTGCGATATCCTTCCACGGCGGAAGCGGTAGAGTCTGGAATCACCTACGTTGAAGGCCTGTATGCCGCCTGCTTCATCTATGGCTATCCCACAGAGCGTTGCCTGCATATTGTGGTGTTCCGGATGTGCTGTGCTGTATTCCGCAAGCTGCCGATGAATCTCGTGCAGCCTGAGATCCAGCCTTATTATTCCGGTATAGTGGATATCCCGCACCAGCTCCAGACACATTTT
>LVAK01000263.1 GCA_001604035.1 Clostridiales bacterium Firm_05 | reverse complement strand
TGGACGCCGGGGAGCTTACCCGCATTAGACACGGGCGCCACTTTTGGATAAAGAAGGCGGACGTAGAAGCATACCTAACTAAACATTTCGGGTAATTCATGCAAGTAGAGCTTGACACGAAAGAAGCGCTATTTGTCGCCAAGGCGCTGAAAGAATATGCGGGCGAACGCCTGGAAAACGCCAAGGGCGTGGAACTCATGGAAGCCGAACGGACGGGCCGCAAGGTTTGCGCCAAGTTCCTGGACGCCGTGGGGGACAAGGGAACGCCCGAAGTAATGGAACTAGAAGGCGCCCTTGATGAAGCAAGGGGCGCTTTTTGCGGCATTGGAAACGATAGCGACCTATAAGGGGGAACCGTGGATAAGAAAGAATTTCTTGAAAAGATGTTCAACGAAGCCCAGGTAAGACCGGGGGCGAAATTTGACTATTACACCCTTTGGGAGTTGATACGCCAAGGGGAATTTATCATAGAGAAAGACGAAACCCGCTTCAAGTTCTATGATACCTTCTACACCAGGCTAAACGCCGGGGAGCATTTCAACCCGGACACCGTGGCGGCGCTATCCTATGACCTACGAAAGCAGGGGGGCGAACTATGAAAATAGAAATAGAGCTTACAGAAAAGGAAGCCCGCCTAATCCATACCTTTATAAGGCGCTCCGACTTTTCGCAATACTTGCGGAACATGAGCGAAGCGGGCGACACGAAAGACCAGGCGGAAACCAGGGCTTACGATACTATAAGCGCATTTGCAGGAATCCGGGACGCCATAGAAGGCGCCTTCCAAAAATAGGCGCCGCCACTAAATATATATCCAGGTAGTTAGATTTTTCAAAGGTGGGCAAACATGAAGGATATAGAAGCTAAAGAAAAGTTCATGACCTTGAGAGCCGAAGGGCAAAGCATAAGGGCCGCCGCCGTTGCGGTTGGCATTAACAAGACCACGGGCCAAAAATGGCAAAAGGAAAACGAAACCGCCATTAACACCTTGAAGGCGGAACGCCTGGAAGAAGCCTTCCAAAAATACGGGGCGGCGAAGCTTGCGAGGGTCAAGGCATACGGGGAAACCCTGGGCCGCATTGAAGAAGCATTGGCAAAGCGAAACTTTGACGATGTACCCACCGAAAAGCTACTAGATTACAAGATTAAGTATATAAACGCCCTTGGGGCTGAATTTGCCCCCATACCCGTGGAAGGGGGAAGCGGGAAGTTTGAAACCATTTGCGACACCTTGATACAAAATGTATTTAGCGGGGACGTTTCCCCGGCGGACTTGGCGAAGCTTCTACAAGAAACACAGAAGGCGGACGCCGCAAACAATAGTTGCCACCCCATGATAAGATTTTAGGCCCCGAAAAGTTCTATTTCGGCAAACTACGGTTAGCGGAAATAGAAAAGGGGGTTATTGAAACCCTTTGAAATTGAATGAAAGTTAATGAAAATTAACTAAACGGACTTTGGAGAAATGGAAGCTTTGGAGAATCCATATTTTGAACCGGGAAGGCGCCTTCTTTACAAAAAGGGATTGACCGCCAAACAGTTGGCCCGCCTTCTTTACCTTGACCAGGCTAACAGTTTTTGGAGCGCCCTTTATGACGTGGATAGCCCCACCCTTTTGGAAAACCCGCCCTATGACCTTTTGGAAGAACGGGACGCCCATAGCCTTGAGTATCTAAACAAGGTTCAATTTCTTCTTAATTGGTTGCGCTCATTTGTGATTATCCGGGGCCAATACGAAACAAACGCCTTTATTCACTTGAAGAACCTTGAAAACCTTTTGGCGGAATCCAGGAAGAACGAAAGGACGGTTATTTATTCAAAGCTTGGCGGGCAAAACCTGGACAAGCTGAAAGGCGCCTTTAATGCTATCTTGCGAAAGTTCGGGGTAGTGAGCAAGCCCCCCTTTGCTAATTGGCTTTTGTTCCTGGATAAAGAACAATTCAACGGCGAACCCCCCGAAGGATTGGGGGAACTCCAGGCAACGGCGAATAATGCTTTTATAGCCCTTTGGGAAATTCTCAACAAATACAAGGATATTAAAGACGGGTTACAAATCCCCGACCCGGCGAACGCATACCACGAAGCCGAAGAAATGAAGGCCGAAGCCAGGAAAATGGAAGCCCGGCTTTTGGAAGTTTCCTTCAACTCTCCCGAAGCCTTCCAGGCGGTAAGCGAAACGGCGGACTTGGCACGGATAGCAAGCGAAGATTTGAAGGAAAAGGCGGAACGCCTGGAAGAAGAAGGCGCCAACAAAATGGCGCTTATTGAAGAAACTTTCAAGCAACTTACAAAATACGTCCTTTTCTTGCGTGGCTCCCGGATTGTGCTAAATTCCATAGCTAGGGTTTTCAAGTCCACCCCGGACGCCTGGATAACCCGACCCGAAAGATTGAAGGAACTTGAAACGGGCGTGGCTTCTATTTTGGTGGAAATAGAGCTTTTCACCACCAGGAAGATAGACGGGAAACGGCAAACCCTGGAAGAAGCCCAGGCGGAACAAGAAGCCTTTGAGAAAATGGAAGGCGGCCCGGAACGCTTGAAGCTTTGGGAAGAATTGCGAACGGCGAAGGGAAACCCCGTCTTTGATTACCTAGATGATTTTTGGCGCCTTGGCGGTACGGCTTCCCCGGAATTTGAAGGCCCGGACGTTATGAGCCTTTGGGAAACAAGGAACTTTTGGCGCCCCTTGGCCTTGAAGCTGAAAGAAGCCCTTAACAAGACATGGCGCCCAACGGATATTCTAAAGGCGGACACCCACGCAAAGGCTATAAACTTTATGGGTTCGCAAAGCGACATGGAATATATTTTTGAATTTTGCGGAATCAAGGAATAATAGGCGGAACGATGAAAGACGAAAAGCGAGAGAAAAACAGTAGGTGGGCATTGACGCCCTACAAGTTCGGCGAAGTGATAGCCCACACCCAGGCGCCCAACGGGAAGAAGGCCCGCAACGATAGCGAAGGCCCTACACCTTTTTGGACTTATACCGAACAAGACAAGAACGGTCAAATATCCATGGTAAAGGCCACCCGTGATTTTGAAGTAAGGCTTGACCCCCGCCAACTTGATTTTGTTTGTTACTATAACATGGTTCTTACTAACCAACTCAAGGATTTAAGCACCATTAAGAAAAGCGAGGACGTGGCGGGCCTAATCTCAAAGCTTTTCAACGCTACAAACATTTTCTTTGATATTACGGAATTTGCCAACATGATAGGCAAAGACGAAAAGGGAACAAGGCGCCTAGTAAACGAATGTTTGGAAGTATTCCAGGATAGAATTTATCATTGGTTCGCCAAGGTAACAGACCCGAAAACACACAAGCCCCATTTCTTTGAGTACCAAACCCCGCTAATTATTCCCCACTACGAAGCGGACGCCACCACCGGGCGCCGCATTAGAAACGGTCAAGTAGTCCTTGAAGTTCCTTTACAGTATGTAAGGGCCATGATAGAAACGGGCCATTACTACTATTTCCCGGATTGGTTTTTTAAGATTGGCGGGAAGAATTGCCAAAACAAGAAATACTTTGCTTTGCGTTGTATTGAAAGGTATTTCCAGGACAAGGGCAAAGACGGGGCGGGCTATTTCAAGCTTAAAACCGCCATGGAAAATAGCGGGCTTTATTCCATTACAACGATAACAAGAACCCGGACGGACGGGAGCGACTACACCGCCACAAAGAGCCGCAACGCCATAGAATCCTTTAGCATATTTGACGGGATTGTAAGGGACTTGATAGACCAAGGCGGGTTTGACAAGGAAGGCACCTTCTACGCAACCGACCCGGCAGGGGAACACAAGATAGACCCCAGGAACATAGACCCGAAGAAAGAAGCCTATTTCTTCTTCAAGCTCAACGATATGAAAAACTACAAGCCGAAGGCCGAAAAGCTAAAAGCCCCGAAGAAGGCGAAGGCGACAAAACCGAAATGGGGCGGCGGCATTACCCAGGCGGGAGCCATTGACCCGGACGCACCACAAAAACCCGCCTAACCTTCACTTTTTGACAAGGAAAATTTGACGGTTCAAAAACGGCCTTTTTGGGGGCGAAGGATTAGAAACACCCCCGCCGTTTTCTTGATGAATAAACCCACGTTTGGAAGAAGGGCCGGGCCAAGAAACCCGGCCCGTTTCTAGTTTACCCCCGACCGTTGCAAAGCTTGACCCTTACAGGCGGATAATAGGCGGATAGGTAGGCGCCCAAAAGGTACGATATGCGTGTAAATGCGTGGAAGGTTGGCGCATGGAAATGGTACCAAATGCGTGAGAATCCGTGAAAGAACCCCCGTTTTTATATCGTTTTTTGCCCGTTTTTTGTCAATTTTTGAACGGTTTTTGTGCATTTTGAACGGTTTTTTGCACGGTTTTTTCGCTTTTCAATCCGTTATTTACTGACTTTTACGGGGCTTTTTCGTGTAACGGGGTTGCTTTTGTATGCTTCTACACGCACGGGAGAGCCTACCCGCCGGGGAATTTCTACACGAACGGCGGCGCCTTCTTTCTTGCTTTTGCTAGGCATTTGCTAGGCTTTTGCTAGAACTTTTTTTCTATATTCCGGGCATACATAGAAGGGAAGCAAGCGGGCGAACATTTCCCCCACCTACCTGGGGAACCACGGAACCGCCGCCATGCAGGGCGCCATTATCGTTTAAAATGCTCCCGGATTTCCACCCAAACACGCCTTTTTTATACAAGGAATCACGGCGCAAGGCCCGTTTTATTCCCGGCTTTTCGGTTTTGAATAACCAGGAAGGCGCCTTCAAAAAGGGCGCCTTTTCCTTTATCCTCTAAAAATACCTCTCAAGATAGCCCGAAGGATAGCCCGGTAAACGGTACAAATGCGGGGTTATGCGTGGACAGAAAAACGGGTTATCTAGTCAAGCTTCCAGGCAAAAAAGCCCGAACGAACCCGAAGCCCAAAATTTCGTTCAACCGTCTAGGCACCCGTCTAAAACCACCAACGGACACCAACCGGGCGCCACCAAAACCGAACCGAAACCGGGCCGAAATTGACCGCCCAAAATTCCGTTCAACAGTCTAGCCAACAGTCAAAACCCGCAAACGAACCACGGTTAAACCGCCGCTTTTTTGATGTTTCCCCAATTACCGAAACCCCGAAAAAGTCCCCGAAGAAGAAAAACCCGGACTAAACCCGCCCAAAAAGCGGACAAATTGAAGCGGCTTTAAAGCGGCATTTTGGCCCCGGCTTTAAGTGTAGTTGATAGTATGGAATAGCGGCGGGTAGTTTTGCAACGATACCCTATAAACTCAAGATAGGAACCTGGGCGGGGTTTTTGCCCCTTACGGGTAGTTTATTTAGGTGTTTGGGGGTGGTATTGATAGTATGGGACTATATAGGAATTAGGAAGGCGCCTTCTTTTGGTGTAATTGTAAAAGTTTTGGCCTTTGGGCCGTGAATAGCACAAGGCGGACTAAATATAGGTAAGGAAAAGAACGAAAAGGATAGAAAGAACATGAAGCGAATTGAAAGAAAGATGAAGCCGGGCGAAGGAATCCCCCTTCAAGATTTCACACTATTGGGACTTTTGGGCAAAGCTGAAAAGGCGGCGCCCTTGTCTAGTGATAGCGTGAAATTTGCGTGAGCTTTGCGCCATGGGTGGAAACCTACCCCCACTTTGTTGGGCGGCGTTTGGGAATTTCTACACCTTTTCCCGGTTATAAATAACCGCCTTTTGCCATGAAACTGAATGAAAATTATTTCAAAAAAGGTGCATTGAGTTTTCCCAAATTGGCGTTTTTGGCTCAATTTCGCCACTTTTGCAAAACACGTTTTACCTATTTTTCGTTCAAAACATGAACGCCCAGGGGGTCAATTTCCCCGCCGTGGCTTTTGTAAACTTTGTAAAAAAAAGGTGCATTGAGTTTTCCCAAAAGGTGCATTGAGTTTTCCCAAAAGGTGCATTGGGTTTTCCCAAAAGGTGCATTGGGTTTTCCCACCCCCCCGCCGAAGCCGCATAAATAAAGGGATTGCGGGCGGCGGTTTCTCTAATAGGTATATTAAAAGGAACTTTTAATAGGTTCCTTTTAAGAAAGGACGCTCCCCGCATTTGACGGGGGCGCCTTTCAAGGGTAAATTTGGAAGCGGATATAAACTAAAAGAAAAGACCCTTAAACCATGCAAGAACCGAAAAACCCACAGAAAGGCACCTACAAGCCCCTATTTGTTCCCAAGGCCCTGGAAGAAGCCCAGGCCGCCAAAACGGCCCAGGGCGCTCAAAACGATGATTTCACGCCCCTTTACACCAAATGGGCCGAAGAAAACGAACGGAACGGGGGAAAATACCTTCAAGGCCGTGGCATTTCCATAGAAACCCAAAGGCGCTTCAAGGTTGGCTTTGTCCCTTCCTGGAAGCACCCGAAGAACGAAGCCGAAGGCGGCGGGAGCTTTTCGCCCCGGTGCATTATCCCCACTTCCAAAGAATCCTACTTGGCGAGAGCGACAGACCCGGCGGAAACATGGCGGGCGCCAAAGGTGGGACACGCCCACACCTTCAACATGAAGGCCGTTTCCAGGGCGGCGAAAGATACCCGCCCCGTCTATATCGTGGAAGGCGAAATAGACGCCATGAGCCTGGAAGAAATAGGCGCCCACGCCGTTGGCCTTGGGTCAAAATCCTATATCAAGGTTTTCTTCAAGGCCCTGGACGCCTTGGCCCCTTCCCTGGGCCATGTTTACCCGTCTTTCATCATTTGCCCGGACTATGACCCGCCAAAGCAGGGGCAAACCGAAGAAACGAAGGCGGCGGAACGGGAAAAGTTTATAGCCGAACTTGGCGAAGGCTTGAGCAAGCGGGGCTTTGTCGCCATGCCCGCCGTACCCTTCCCGAAGATTGAAGGCGCCACCACCCAACCCAAGGACGTGAACGCCCTTTTGGTGGAATCACGGGAGCGCCTGGAAGTTTGGGAGAGCGACAACGCCGCATTATTGGCGGACTTTGAAAGGGACGCCCAGGAAGAATTTTTAGGCGCCTTCAAGGGGGGCTTCAAGACCTTCTTGGAACACTTGGCGGAAAACGCCAATTTCAAGCCGATAGAAACGGGCTTCCCCGGACTTGATGAAGCTTTGGGCGGGGGCTTTTACCGTGGCTTCTATGTTTTGGGCGCCGTTCCTTCTTTGGGCAAGACCACCTTGGCGCTACAAATTGCGGACTACATGGCGGGAAGCAGGGCGACCAACGGGCAACCGAAGGAACCCCAAGACGTTCTATTTTTCGCCCTGGAAATGAGCCGGGACGAAATGATAGCCAAGAGCCTTTCAAGGTTCACGGCCCTGGAAGCCTTGAACCGAAACTGGGTTATTACCACGGCTTCCACGAAAAACCAAATCTTACGGGGCGGGAACGAAGGCAAGAGCCGGGGGGCGTTGGTTCTCAAGGCCATGGCGGACTATGAGCAAGACCAGGCGGGGCGCCTTTGCTTTGTTGAGGGCGTGGGGGACATTTCCGCCGCCCAAATCCGTGGAACCCTGGAAAAGTTCACAAGGCTGAACAAGCGCCCGCCCGTTGTCTTTGTGGACTATATGCAAATAATGGCTTCCCCGGACGTGAAAAGCGGGCTTACAGATAAGCAAATTGTAGATAAGAATGTTTTGGAATTGAAACGCATTTCAAGGGATTTCAAAACCCCGGTTATTGCCATTTCAAACCTAAACCGGGACGCCTACAACAAAGAACTTACTATGGCTTCCTTCAAGGAAACGGGCGCCATTGAGTACACGGCGGACGGTTTGATAGGCTTGCAATTCCAGGGCGTTGGCGGTAAGGACTTTGACGAACGGGAAGCGAAGAACCGAAACGCCCCCGATAATCCGAACTTGAACGAACGGGAAATAGAAGCGGTTATCTTGAAGAACCGAAACGGGCGAACGGGTGGGCGTTGCAATTTCTACTACTACCCCGCCTATGACCTTTTCAAGGAATCCGAACCCGAAGGCGCCTTCTAGGAACTCCCCAAGACCGAAGAACACGAAGCCCAGGCCCCGAAAGCCTGGGCGTTTCCGTTTCCATGCGCTAAAAAGAGAATGAAAAATAATGAAAAATAATTAAAATAAATGATACGCTTTGAAAAATAATTTATTATATTTGTAATGAAAGTTAATGAAAACGAATGAAAAACAATTAAAACGAAAAGGCGGGCAAATATGGAAGCTTTGGTAATGACAAACGGGACAACGGGCGCCGTAATGGCACGCCCTGGGCTTGACCTTGAAGCCCTTTACACCCGCTTTATTGACTTTATCCAGGTAAGGCAAAGAAGCCTTGAAACCTACAAGAAAGCATTAAAGCAGTTTTTCAATTACCTGGGCGCCCGTGGAATCACGGAACCCACACGCCTGGATATTATCGCATATAATGAACAAATGAAGGCCGAAGGGAAGAAGCCCACCACGGCCCGCCTTTACTTGACCGCCGTTAAATTGTTCTTTCAATGGCTAGACCAGGAAGGAATCTACAAGAACGTAACGGCGAAAATCAAGGGCGCCAAGATTGAAGCGGGCTTCAAAAAGGACTACTTGACAACCGCCCAGGCCAAGGCGCTTTTGCAAAGCTTCACAAGGGACACCCTAGAACAAAAAAGGGATTACGCTATAATCCGTTTGTCAATTACTACGGGCTTGCGTACCGTGGAAATAGCACGGGCCAACGTGGAAGATTTGCGGGCCGTGGGCGATGAAATGGCGCTTTATATCCAGGGGAAGGGCAAAGACGAAAAGGCGGATTTCGTGAAAATCCCGGCGAAGGTTTACGAAGCTATACGGGACTACTTGGCGGCCCGTGGCGCCTACGATATGAAGGCCCCTTTGTTTGCGGGCATTGGGAACCGCAACGCCGGGGGGCGCCTTTCTACCCGTTGTATTTCCGGGATTGAAAAGGGCGCCTTGGTAGGTGCCGGGCTTAATTCTTCCCGCCTTACGGCCCATAGCTTGCGACACACCGCCGCCACGCTTAACCTTTTGAACGGTGGAACCCTGGAAGAAACAAAGCAACTTTTAAGACATAGCAACATAAACACCACTTTGATTTATGCCCATGCCCTTGAGAGAGCGAACAACAAGAGCGAAGCCAGGATAGAAGCCGCCTTGGGAATCTAACCAACAAAAAGGGCGCCCGGCCTGGAAACCTGGGGCGCCCGCCACGCCAAAATAAGGAACGCTTAAAATGACGAAGCAAAACGAATATAGCAAATTTTGTCTTGAACTCAACAAACGGGCCAAAGCGAATATAAAGCGCTTTGTTTCATGGATTGACGGGGGCGCCTTCAAGGAAGCGGGCCTAGATATAACAGAAATAGCCAACTCCCTGGAAACCTTGGCGGACAAATTGACGAACCCGGAAAAGGTGGAAGCCTTCTTCAAGGCCGAAGATATAAAGCCGGGTTTTCTTTTGTTTGTCCCCTTCTTCCTTACGAGCCAGGACGGGGCGGAAATGATAATAGCCTATGGACAAGATAGAAAAGCAAGCAAGGGCAAGGAAGGCGGCGGCGCTTGACTTGTTCCAAACCCTACGGGAAGAAACCAGGCGCCCGGCTTCCAAAAGGCGCCAAAAGAACCTAGTACACGCCACCGCATTGGCGGCGTTACTCTATTTGGAAGCCCGGAACGATGTAAAAAAGAATGAAAATAAAAGAAATTCAATAAAAAGTAGTGAAAAGGAATGAAAAATAAATTATATTGGTAGGTGGGAAATTTCCGAAGGTTCAACCATGAAAATATATGCAGTAACAAACCAAAAGGGCGGCGTTGGGAAGTCCACCACGGCCCACGCCGTTGGGGTCGCATTGGCTAACCAGGGCCGCAAGGTTCTTTTAATAGACCTTGACGAACAAGGCGACCTTTCTTTTATTGTGGGAGCAAATCAAGGCCCCGGCGCCTACGAGCTTTTGACGAAGCAAGCGACCCTTGGCGAAGCCACCCAGGCGACCGCCACGAAGGGGCTTTTTATCGTTCCCGGCTCCATTGGATTGGCAAGCCTTGATTTGGTATTAAAGGACGTTCCCGGAAACGGCTTTAGATTGAAGGAAGCCTTGAAGGGCGCCAAGTATGACTATATAATAATAGACGTTCCCCCAGGATTGGGGAGCCAACCCGCCAACGCCCTAAATGCGGCGGACGCCTTGATAATCCCCGCCCAGGCCAATATCTTGGGCCTTAAGAACTTGAACGTATTTTGGGAAAAGACCATAAAGCCCATGAAGAAAACGAACAAGGCGCTAAAGGTTGCGGGAATCCTATTTACAAGCTACAAGGCAAGCGCCGTTTTATCCAAGGCCGTGGAAGGCGCCTTCAATGACTTGGCGCAAGCCATGGGCGCAAAGGTTTTCAAGAGTAGAATTAGAAATAGCGCCATGATAGAAAAGGCCCAGGCGGGACACAAGGCCATATTTGAGTATAGCAAGAAGAACGCCGCCGGGCTTGACTACCTGGAATTTGTGGAAGAACTGAAACGGACAAGGATTTAAAAACAAAGGAAGAAAGACAAATGGCAAAAAATGACTTTGACATTTCCGGGGCCATGGCGGCGGCAAACCCGATAGAAAACTATAACACCCCGAAGAAGGCGAAGGCGGCGGCCCCGAAAGCCGCAACGCCGAAGGCCGAAACCGCAACGATAAAGGCCGCCAAGGAACTGAAAGAAACCCACTACACCCAAGACCAGGCACAAGCGGCCCTTGGCCTTTGCTATAACACCTTCAAGAAAATCT
>LVAK01000099.1 GCA_001604035.1 Clostridiales bacterium Firm_05 | reverse complement strand
CTAAGTTCTTCCTCGCATTACTGCTTTATTTTTCAAGTTTAAAATTAATCGGTGCTTATGGCAGTGAGGTCACACCCGTTCCCATTCCGAACACGGAAGTTAAGCTCACTCACGTCGATGATACTTGGCTGGTGACGGCCTGGAAAAGTAGATCAGCGCCGGTACTCTTTCAATTATCGGAAGTCTTTTGGCTTCCGATTTTTATTTTTGTAGAAAAAAAAGTACGGAGGCAGTTAGCCTGATGCTTATATAGAAGTTTTAAGCCATAGTATTTTTGATATACATTCAGAAGTGCTATGGCGTTTCTATTGACAGGATTTCAATGCTGTGCTATAATTTTTACTAATATAAATCAGGAGGTGAATGACATACACATGATTAGAAAAGCAACAGAAGAAGATGCTTCAAGAATTGCGGAAATACTTGTATTCGTGAAGCGAATGAAATTCCGTCCTATATTTCAGGATGATGTCTATTCATTCGTGGAGCTACAGGTGCTTCCTGTAGCAAAGAAATATATTGAAGCAGGTATAATTGACAATATGTTCGTGTATGATGATGGTATTTTAAAAGGACTTATTCACATTGAGGGAAACGAAATTGTCGAGTTATATGTCGATCACTTTTTCCAAGACCAGGGCATTGGATCTTCATTGATCGAATATGCCAAAGAGCATTTTCCGATTACTTTTCTGTGGGCAATAGAAAAAAACATTGATGCCATCCGCTTCTATGAGGCGCACGGATTCCATCTAACGAGTATAAAAAAGTTTGAAGAAGGAACTACAGAGTATCTTGTAAAGATGGAAATATAAATTATGATTTATGTTAATAGTGCCGTAAGCGAAAGCAGACTATGTAAGTTGTACAGAGTAAGCGAGTTTACGAGCGACAACGTGAAAAGCGCAGCCTTCGGCTGCAATTCTGATGTATCTTAGCAACATAATAAACACAATGCCCCTGAGCGCTTTGAAACACTCAGGGGCAAAACTTATATATGTGTATCTGTCTTTGCTTCCGGGATTTTTATGTATTATCAGTTTAAAGTTACCGGCAGGCCGTTTATCTCGATCGTCGGATCATCAATGTCGATAAGCAGGCATCTCCTGCCGTCAATGACGCTTGTCCTTACCTTGTCTGCGGCTGAAGCCTTGATATTCACAGTGATTCCTGGAGATGCAAGAACAGTCTTTGTCTCCACCAGATTTGATGCTGTGAGAGGAGCCTTTCCGCAAACCTTCTCGTAGACCGGCTCAACCATGTTGACTCTCTCCTCAGGCAGACCGATATCACTTAATATTTCCTTGATCTGAAGCGGCTCTATAACGGCATTGTCTGTATCGTCCTTGCTGTCTTCAACGACCTCCTGAATCTTCTCATTAACGGTTCTTATGAGAGTATAATCAAGGTCGTCTCCAACAACCGATTTGAGAATGTTCTGGAAGCTGGATTTTTCGTTCTCGGCTGACATTACGAAATTACATCCCAGCACCTCTTCGATTATTGAAATATTTGGCTGCTTTGCGTTTTTTGAATAGTACATAACGTGGTTTATGTCGCTGCTGCGATTGCTGAAAACTGGGAAAAGGAATCCGTCTGAAGGGGATTTGCTGATTATAAGCTCGGTGTTAAGCTTCTTCGTTATCTCATTGTTGAAGGAGTCAAAAACAAATCCGTCACTTGATGTATTTACCGGACAGATCGCTGTAAGCAGATAGCGGTAGATCTCGTCCTCACCCTCAGCAAATTCGTCATTTTTATCCTTCTTGCGGACAGTGTATGTGCAGTAGGCTGTTATCACTGCAATAGGGCCTTCAATAGCGATACGGTTTGCGATGTGATTGAGGAAGTCCTCACAGACAAGGTCATCCTTTAGCTCTGATGTAAGGAGTGTATAGAGGATGTTCTGCGGCTGTCCCTCTTCGTAAGCCTCATTCGGAAATTCATATTCAACAAATGACTTTCCCACGTTTGTATTGAGCACCTTTTTCAGTGTCTCATCGTATACGTCATGCTCTTCAACTGGCATGGTGAGACAGGAATTTGTATGGTGATATCTCAGGTTCTTCTCTGCGTCGATGAAAGCTGTGAGCACACGCTCCATGATGAAAAATCCGCTTTTATCTGAAAAATTCTTCTTTATCTCGGCTGTTTCTTTCTTATTCATATGTATCTCCTTTCAGCACTGTCGATGAAGCTCCGGAATATCATATCGCTTTCCATGACAATGTAAGTGCCATACTATTATACATCATCCCGTTAAAAAAATCAAGGCTGTTCAATGTCATTTTATGTATCATCCGGCGTTCATAGCAGAATACCTTTCAACGGAATCGCATATGATTGGACGAGGTGAAAATATGAAACGAATGATATTATTACTGTGTCTGCCATTACTCTGTTCATGTGCCGTGCAGGATATCTCCTCTCAGGAGCCTGTTCAGACTTCAACAGCCTGTTTAGCAGAGGCTCTGACTGATCCTGCTCTTCCGGAGGGCAGAGCACCGGTGAACTTCCGTAAGCAGAACGGCCGCTGGATAACGTATCTGCAATATCCTGAGCTGATGGGCGGAAAAAATGAAGAGCAGTTCCGCAGAGAGATAAGAAATATCTTTTCACAGGCTCTTGCTGAGGGAGTGAATACTCTTTATGTCCATGTCCGTCCTACAGGAGATGCATATTATGATTCATCCATATTCCCCCGTGGTACAGCTCTTGACGGAGAGTATGACCCGCTGATGATAATGACCGATGAGGCTCATGCCCTCGGTATGTCCATACACGCATGGATAAATCCTCTTAGACTTCAGACCGCTGAACAGATGCAGAGCGTCTCTGACAGCTATATCACAAGACAATGGGCGGATCAGGGGAAGTATGCAAAGCTGGTAAACGGCCGCTGGTACCTTGTGCCTGCTTATGAGGAGGTAAGGAAGCTCATAGCTGACGAGGTTACGGAGATACTGGAGAAATACCCGGTTGACGGTATCCATATTGACGACTACTTTTATCCGACCACATCTCCGGATTTTGACAGCGAGGCCTTTGCGGCTTCCGACAGCACCGACCTTTCGCAGTGGCGTCTGGACAATGTCTCCGCTATGGTAAAGTCGATATATGATGCTGTTAAGAGCAGGGACAGCCGTCTGCTCTTCGGTATCAGCCCCCAGGGAAAGATTTCTGCAAATTATGATACTCAGTTCGCAGATGTGAGGCTCTGGGCTGGCAGCAGCGGTTACTGCGATTATATAGTTCCGCAGATATATTACGGTTTCCACAATGAGACTTCTCCATTTGAGGCAACTCTGCGTGAGTGGGAGACACTTCGAGGCGACAGCGGAGTTTCCCTTGTGATAGGTCTTGCGGGCTACAAGGAAGGACGTGAGGACGCCTGGGCAGGAGAGGCAGGCGAGCTGGAATGGATAGAGGATGACACAATTATCAGCCGTCAGATCAGCCTTGTTGAAGGCTCATCCGCCGATGGATATGCCGTTTATTACTGAAAACATGGCTTTATCGACAGATTATGCAAATAGTTCAGTTTGAACAAGCCGTAATTGTATGATTCGCATATTGAAATGAGGGGAAAATTATGGTATAATGTTGAAAAATACTTTATTGGGGGTAATCACATGATTTGTCATAATTGCGGAAGCGAATTCGATGGAAAATTCTGTCCTAACTGCGGTTCACCTGCGGAGAATTATTCTCCAAATACTCCGAATCCTTACGGACAGCCTCAGCAGTACAACCAGCAGGGCTATGGACAGCAGCAGTACGGCCAGCAGGGCTATGGTCAGCAGCAGTACGGTCAGCAGGGCTACGGCCAGCAGCAGTATGGTCAGCAGGGGTACGGCCAGCAGCAGTATGGCGGCTACGGATATCCTAACTCTGGCATGGGCGGCGCTGGTATGTCCGGCGTTCAGGTACGTTCAATAGTTACCTGTATTATTCTTTGTTTTGTTACTTGTGGAATTTATGCAATAATATGGTTCATAAATCTTACAGATGATACAAACAGGATCTCTCAGGAGCCTTCAGCTACTTCAGGCGGAACAGCTTTCGTTCTTACACTTATAACCTGCGGTATTTATGGCCTTTACTGGGCATATAAGCAGGGTGAAAGACTTGAGCGTGTACGTGCTTCAAGAGGCCTTGCACCGGGAAGTCTGCCGATACTCTACCTCGTTCTCAATTTATTCGGCTTATCCATTGTTGCATATGCACTTATGCAGAACGAGATCAACACACTTGCTTGATAACGACATGAACTGCCCTTCAGGGCAGTTCTTATTTATTGCTTATGAAGATAAACAAAGTTAAACTGAAAAAAGTGCTCAGGATACTGGCACTTGGTATATGCTATTTCTTTTTTGTGATGCTGACAGGGATATCTGTTCCGTGTCCGCTGAGAAGGCTTAGTCATGGCCATATACACTGTCCCGGCTGCGGCGTTTCGAGGATGTGCATGAGTATTGCCGGATTCGATTTTGAAAAGGCCTTCTACTGGAATCCGGTCATATTCTGTCTGCTGCCCTTGTGGATGATAGATATATGTCTGTGGCTTTTCGACAGGGGAGAACGATTTATATTCGTGACAGAGGTCATATCCATAGTCCTTCTGGTGGTATTCTTTTTGGTGAGGAATCTTCCGGTATGGCCGTTATATTAAAAAGAGCCTTTAAGCTTCCGACTTAAAGGCTCTTTGTTTTATACAGGGAAAGGATGCTGAGTTGCTTTGATTCAATAAAGTCCCATTGCTTTTTTGACAGTCAGCACCCGGAGTACGCTTTCGTCCAGACGCTCCTCGGGGATCTCTCCGCTTTCCACAGCCTTGCACACTGCATCGACTGCTTCGTCGAGGTCTTCCGGAAGGAGCACCATATCTACTCCGGCTTTGATTGAAGCTACAGCGGCTTCTCCAGAGGCGTATTTGCCGGTTATAGCCTCGTCATTCATGGCTCCGCTTATAATGACACCGCCGAAGCCAAGATCGCTTCTGATGCATCCTACGGCCTTCTGAGACAGGTCTGCCGGAAGTCCGTCGCCGAATCCGGAGACTCTCTGGTGTCCCATGCAGATGAAGCTGACGCCTTCATCTACGGCTGCTTTGAATGGGACAAATTCTACGGCTCTCAGCTGTTTTAGCGTCCTGCCGGAGCGCTGATCTGTGCCGGGGAAGTTTCCGACGGCAGAATATACTCCCGAATCCTTAAGGCCGCTTACCATGCTCTTTACAAGCTCGGCAGCGATATGCTCGTCTGAGCTGTAGCCGCCGCTTATGTCGGCGGGCGGTGCAAGGTTCAGCTTGAAGCCCAGCTTTAGCAGCTCTTTGCCCATTGTCTTTCCTATATCGTAAACGTGTTCCGGATCGTTTTCCTTTCCATAGACTGACGGCTCATAGAAGCCTGTTGTCAGGAGCTTCTCCGATACCGGGGATGTTTTTTCGCCGCCCTGTTCACTGACTGATATCATAGTTCCTATACCGCAGGACTGCTCAAAGTATACCGTCATATTTATCAGCATAGCTGAAAGCTGCTTTTTGGAAGAGAGGTTGCCGGCGCTGAATATCACTCCTCCTACGGGTGTATCAGCGATAGTGCGTTTCATAGTGGTATTGGCATCGGTGGCGTTCTTTACGCCTGCAAGCTGATCCGGGGAAGCGATGAACAGCTGAGATGCTTTCTGCCTCAGAGTGAGCTTGCTGAGCTGTTTTTCCGGGGATATGCCAGCATAAGTAGTAGTTATAGCGGTAGTAGTCACTGCCGGAGGCGCAGTCCGCTTTGTCGTAGTGGAAGTTGAGGTATGCTCCGAGGTACTGGTGGCAGTAGTGACCGGTGCTGTGTGAACTGAGGTACTGGTCTCAGCCGGGGCAGCCGCAGTGGTGCGGATGATCATCCTGGTCTGGAGCGGTGCAGTTGTATGCTCTGCGGCAGTAGTCACCGTGCGTATCGCCGGCGGAGCAGGAGCTGCTGAAGCAACATATACCCTGCCTCTTCTGACGGCAGTGGTAGTTTGTGTGTACAGTTCCGGTTCGTATATGATCCTGGTCGTGACAGTTTCTTCTTCCTCATAGTCATTGTCCTCGTCCTGAAGATCTTCGGACTGGGTGGTAGGGGCGACTTCAACTATGCCGTCCGGCATACTTTCGTCGCTGTCAGCAGTTCTTCCGCATCCTGCAAGCATGATGCAGCTTATAAGAGTGAGGGCAAGCCTCTTCAGCGTGTTCATGGGTACTCCTCCTTTAACAAAAAGGGAAAAGTTATGGTTCGCAGCTCTCAGAGGAAGTCAGCGCTGCCGTCAAAGAGCTTCTTTTATGGCGTTTTTGGCTTTTGCGACTATGGTTTTGTCATTTTCGTATGAGAGTATATTTGCTGCGTAGGATATATCCACCCAGCGTATCTCAGCGATCTCATCCTCCTGTGGGACAAAATCCACATTTTTAGCTTTTGCAAGGAAGTAGACCACTACTTTCATAGTGTCCTTTTTAGGGGAATAGGTGACGGTCTCACGGAATGTGGGATCTATGATAACATCGATGGAAGTTTCCTCCATTATCTCACGGCGAGCGGTCTCGACCTCAGTCTCGCCTGCCTCTACGTGGCCTTTCGGGAAGGACCAGTGTCCGCTGTTGATATGCTTTATGAGGAGGATCTCGGTGTTCCCATGAAATTTACGGTACACTATTGCACCGCATGATTTCTCGTGAAGCATAAGATATCCTTTCTTGCCGCATATACGGCATAATGATGGAAGCCCTCAGGACTTCCCATGTAGTTTCACAATAATTATAACATAATTTGTGAAATTTGTCCATAGCAAAGCGGATAAATTTTGATTACAGATTATTGTCACTGCGACATATATTTCCCTTATGCAACAATATAAGCTATGATTTGACAAATCCGGAAAGATGATATATAATTGATACTTGGATCATAAGAGAATACAGGAGGATAATATAATGATATCCGAAGAATACAAGAAATATGAGATAATCGATGCTCATGCACACATTTTTCCGGAGAAGATAGCTGAAAATGCAACTGTCAATATCGGCCATTTCTATGAGCTGCCTATGACAGGCTGCGGCATGAGCAATAAGCTTATAGAGAGCGGAAAAAAGATAGGGGTATCACGCTATCTGGTCTGCTCTACCGCCACATCTCCAAGACAGATAAGCTCTATCAACAGCTTTATTGCCGGGGAGTGCAAGGCACACCCGGAGTTTTACGGCTTTGGTACAACTCATGCGGATTCCGATGATATCGAGGCTGATATCCTCCAGATAGAAGAGCTTGGCCTTAACGGAGTAAAGCTGCATCCTGACTTCCAGAAGTTTGATGCGGATTCACCGGAGGCGTTCAAGATATATGAGATAATACAGGGCCGGCTGCCTCTGCTGATACACTGTGGAGACAACAGGTATGATTATTCAGCTCCGAAGAGGATAAGGGCGATCCATGATAATTTCCCGAGGCTTCAGCTCCTTGCTGCACATCTTGGCGGCTATCAGCGTTGGGATGAGGCTGAGGAGATCCTTGCAGGACTTCAGAACGTGCGCTTTGACGTCAGCAGCTCTCTGGCATTTTTAAGTCCGGAGAAAGCAACACATATGGTAAGAAAGTACGGCGTGGAGAACTGCTTCTTCGGCGTGGATTACCCTATGTGGGGGCATGATGAGGAGTTTGAGCGCTTTCTTGCACTGGGCTTCACAGAGAAGGAGAACCAGATGATCCTTGCGGAGAACTTCAAGGAGTTTCTGAAGATAAGGTAAAAATAAAGGAGACCTCATAAGGTCTCCTTTTTACATGGAAGAAATGATACTTTCGGCGTTATTTCTTCTTATTCTTATTATAGATTATACCCAGTCCCTTTATAAGCAGGTTGCTGTCGAGGATGACGTCTTTTTTACAAAGGGGAACTACCAACTCGGAGAGGCCGCCTGTTGCTACAGCAGTACACTTATCTCCGAGCTCCTCCTCGATGCGCTCAATTATTCCGTCAAGGGCGCAGGCGTTGGAGTACAGGAAGCCGCTCTTCATGCAGTCGATGGTATTCGTTCCGATTATATGTGACGGTGCTTCAAAATTTACCTTCGGAAGCTGGGCTGTCCTGGTGATGAGCGCATCTGCGGCTACTGCCATACCTGTCATGATAAGTCCGCCACGGTATTTTTTGTTCTTGTCAACAACGGAGACAGTAGTCGCTGTTCCCATATCTATTATTATGAGCGGTACAGGATACTGGTTTATAGCTGCAACAGCGTCAACAGCCTGATCGCTGCCGAGCTGTGCGGGGTTATCTATGAGTATATTCAGTCCGGTCTTTACACCGGGGCCTGCCAGCATTACTTCAACATGGAAGAGCTTGCGGACTGCCTCACGGACAGTATTTGTCACAGACGGAACTACTGATGACATTATCGCATCGTCTATGTCACCGATATTGAATCTGTTCATTTCAAATATATTCTTTATGACAGAAGCATATTCTGCGGCAGTTGCATTGTGGTTGGTGGATATGCGCTCAAAGAGCACTACCTCGTCATTTTCATCCACACATCCGAAAACAATATTCGTATTTCCGATATCTACAGCTAAAAGCATTATTTTTTACCTCCTGAGTTCAAGTATGATATATGTTATAGATTCATTTAGGCATCTCTGCAAACTATTATAGCATATTTTTATGAGAAAAGCTATAGATTTTTTTATAAATATGTGGTATAATAATCCTGAAATATTTTATCGGGGAGGTACCGTCATGCTTAAAGGTAAAACAATTCTTCTTGGAGTCACCGGCTCTATTGCAGTCTATAAGATCTGCAACCTCGCACGTATGCTCACTAAGCTCGGAGCTGACGTTCATGTTGCAATGACTCCGAATTCACTAAATTTCGTACACCCGCTCACCTTTGAGACACTTACACAGAACAAGTGCCTTATAGATACCTTCGACCGTAATTTCGAGTACAGTGTTGAGCACGTTTCCATAGCAAAAAAAGCTGATGTTGTAATGATAGCTCCGGCTTCTGCAAATGTTATCGGCAAGATAGCCAACGGCATTGCCGATGATATGCTGACTACAACTGTAATGGCCTGTACCTGCAAGAAGATCATTGCTCCGGCTATGAACCATAATATGTTCCATAACCCTATTGTACAGGAGAATATCGCAAAGCTTAAAAAGTATGGCTATGAGATAATTGAGCCTGTGAAGGGAATGCTTGCCAACCGTGATATCGGTGACGGAAAGCTGCCGGACGAGGAGACTCTCCTGGAGTATATCGTTCGTGAAGCTGCCTTTGAAAAGGATCTTGCCGGAAAGAAGGTGCTCGTTACAGCAGGCGCTACCCGTGAGAGCATAGATCCTGTACGCTTCATAACCAATCATTCAAGCGGCAAAATGGGTTTTGCCGTTGCAAGGGCAGCTATGCTCCGTGGAGCAGAGGTAACTGTTGTGGCAGCTCATACTGATGTGGCTCCGCCGATGTTCGTGAATGTAGTTCCTGTTAAGTCGGCTGAGGATATGTTCAATGCAGTAAAGGAGCGGCTTGACGAGTGTGATTTTGTCATTAAGGCTGCTGCTGTGGCCGATTATACCCCCACAGAATATGTGGATTCAAAGATCAAGAAATCCGATGACGATATGAGCATATCCCTTAAGAGGACAGAGGATATCCTCAAGTACATCGGAGAACACCGTCACTACGGCCAGATAGTCTGCGGCTTCTCAATGGAGACCGACAACGTTATCGGTAATTCAAAGAAGAAGCTTGCCTCAAAGAAGTGCGATATGATCTGCGCCAATTCCATAAAGCAGTCCGGAGCAGGCTTCGGTACTGATACCAATGTCATAACCATAATCACTGATGACCGCTGTGACGAGCTTGAAATGATGAGCAAATTCGATGCAGCAAATATCATTCTCGATAAAATGGCAGAGATGTCAAGAAAGAAGGGCGAAAACGCATGAAGGTAGCATTTTTTGACACAAAGAATTATGATATCCCGGGTTTTGAGGAGTACGGAAAAAAGAACGGAATGAAATTCAAGTTCTATGAGACTAAGCTC
Organism: Clostridiales bacterium Firm_05; assembly: GCA_001604035.1. Lineage (GTDB taxonomy): Bacteria > Bacillota > Clostridia > Oscillospirales > Ruminococcaceae > Ruminococcus. The sequence goes on along the minus strand of LVAK01000099.1, from coordinate 23,432 downwards.
AATGAGGATACAGCCGCTCTTGCAAAGGGCTGCGAGGCTGTATGCGTTTTCGTAAATGATACCGTTGATAAAAACGTTATCGACAAGCTCTGCGGCCTGGGCATAAAGATAATCGCTCTGCGCTGTGCAGGATACAATAACGTGGATATTGAGTATGCAAAGGACAAGATAGCTGTTGTAAGAGTGCCGGCATACTCTCCCTACGCTGTAGCTGAGCACGCTATGGCACTTCTGCTCACCTCCATAAGACGTATCCACAAGGCCTATATACGCACCCGTGACTTCAACTTCTCCCTTAACGGCCTCACCGGCTTCGACCTTCACGGAAAGACTGTAGGCGTTGTGGGAACAGGTAAGATCGGACGGATATTTATAGATATCTGCCGTGGCTTCGGAATGAATGTCATAGCATATGACAAGTTCCCGGCTAAGGATAGCGGCATAGAATATGTGGAGCTGGAGGAGCTCTTCCGCCGCAGTGATATAATCTCCTTCCACTGCCCGCTGACTGAAGAGACATACCATATGGTAAGCAAGGAGACTATAGGCCAGCTCAAAAAGGGAGTTGTCCTGCTGAATACCTCAAGAGGCGCCCTCATTGACGCTGAGGCTCTTGTTGAAGGTATAAAATCAAGGCAGATAGGCGCTGCCTGCCTCGATGTATACGAGGAGGAAGGGGATGTGTTCTTCAACGATTTCTCCGGCCATATCATCGCCGATGATATCCTTGCAAGACTTATCTCCATGCCTAACGTTATCGTAACATCACACCAGGCTTTCCTTACTGAGGAGGCTCTGAACAATATAGCTGAGACAACTGTTGCGAACCTCGTTGCGTTCTCTAAAGGCGAGAAGAGCGGCAACGAGCTCAACTAAGCATCGATCACGGTCGATATATATCAACGGTTCCTTACGGAGCTGAAAAAGGGGGGAAAGAAATGGCAAAATATGTATGCGATGTATGCGGATGGGAGTATGACGAGGAACTGGGCTCTCCTGAGAATGGCATAGCGCCCGGCACTAAGTTCGAGGATCTTCCAGAGGATTTTGAATGTCCGCTCTGCGGCGTTGACAAGAGTCAGTTCTCGGAGGCATGATAAGTTTTATTCTATGTAATATCTGTCAGGAAACATAAAATGAACAAAGGGAGGAACTTTTATGAAGTTCCTCCCTTAAACTTTATTCATATTTACTGGCAGCTGAAAACTGTATTTACAATTCCTCTGTAAAGCTGTGCAGACTCGCTGGCAAAGCTGAAATTATGCTCCTGGGGGTTCTGTATCTGCATTACGATTATGTATGAGCCGCCGTTTGCACGGTAATTGCTGTAACTGCTGTCGTCCCAGCCATTCTGTCCGTTGTCGTTGAAGTTCTTCAGGCAGCCGGTTATGTACAGGAAATCGCCTGCGCCGGTCTCAGCAGTACCGGTCTTTGCGTAAAACTGATATCCGTCCATATATACTCCAAGATTGCTGCCTACGCCGGTCATTCCGTCAAGAAGTCCCTGACGGTACTCCTGAGGGATCGAGCCGATGACTTCTCCGGCCTGACTTCCTGATTCGACAACATCCCCGAAATCATTGGTGTTGACCACATTCCTTATAACAAAGGGCTTGACCATATCGCCGAATATGGCCTCACGTCCCAGTGCGGCAAGGTATATGGGGCAGGTGCGGACATAGGCCTGTCCAAAGGCGCTTCGCCGCAGATCATCGTTGCAGTATATCTCGATATTGTTTTCTATCGAGCCAAAATCACAGTATATCTCATATCCCGGACCAAAGTTGAATATAGTTCCGAGATCATTGAGCACATCCTCCTTGCCTATCTGATCGAAGGCTTTTGCGAAGAAGATGTTGCTGGAGTTGGTGAAGGCGGAATATAGTGAGCGGTCTGCGATAGGATATGACCAGTTGGTATCGTGATCCCAGTTGACTATGGTCGCACCGTCGTCTACCCATGTTCCGTCATCATAGAGGGAATGGATGCCGTGTTTATCGGCAAGCACCTCTGACATTATCTTGAAGCATGAACCCGGAGCTGCATTCTGGAAGGCCTTGTTGCAGAATGCTCCCCAGCTCAGCGTATCTCCGTAATCCTTGTCCTGCTCATAGATATCGGGATCATATGAGGGATAGGATACCTCGGAGAGTATGGATCCGTCATTTCTCATGACTACCACTGAACCCACGATGTTCATACTCTCCATATACTGATATACAGCATTCTGAACATTTGCATCCAGGGTAAGCTGTATGGAACGTCCCACGTCCTCATTACCGTTTACCGGATCAGGGTTCTTGTCCCTGAGGGTATCCTCAAATGTGTCATCGAATCCGGATGAGAGCTTATTGAGGATATTGGCAAAGGCCACCTTATTGTTATCGTTGGTGAACCTTTCCTCGGAGCCGTCCTCACGCTGGCCGCTGTACATCAGCAGTTCACCCTTGCAGTCGTAAAGATTGCCCTTGAGTATTGGAGTGGTTGTCGTTGTTGTAGTTGTCGTTGTTGTAACAGCTGTGGTGCTGACGGTGGTCTGCACCTCTTTGTTTTCATCGCTGCTGTCATTGCTGCCGCTGTCTTCGCCCTCTTGTCCGGAGACTTTTTCGTCCATCCAGCCGGGCCTTTTTATTGACGACTCGTCTGCCTGCTTGACTTTTGAAGCGCAGGAAACAGAAGAGCTGAAGGTCATGACCGAGATCAGCAAGGCAGCTATTCTTTTGCTCCTGATCGTCATATAGTTACCATCCTTGACGGAAACACACCGTCCGATATATTTTATGATTTAATTATACTCGCTTTTATATTTCCCGTCAACAGCTCATGGGCGATTTTTACATATATTTTGCAGATTGTATTCATTTTGTAACTAATGGGTGGTGTATTGGAAATACTGCCGGGATGCTCCTGTCAGGAGCGCTGAGATTCCTCGTAGGCTGCACGTACAGCCTTTGCGAGCTGATCCGCACATGATGTAGGCTTTCTGCCGCAGGTATTGCCTGTCAGCTTTTCCTCTATCTGCTCAACTGTCCAGCCGTCGACCAGCTTTGAAATTGCCTTGAGGTTTCCGTCGCAGCCTCCCAGGAATTTTATTCCGGTGATAACGTTGCCTTCGATGTGAAAGCTGATCGTCTGAGCACAGACCATTTTGGTCTTATATGTGTAATCCATGATTATTACTCCTTGTTTTCATGCTTTGTATATGACCATGCAGGTCACATTGTCCACGCCGCCGTTGTCCAGCGCCAGGTCAGCCAGCCTTGGTGCGATCTCCTCATCACATTCTGCCATAAGAGCGGCTATATCCTCATCTGTCACCATATCAGTAAGGCCGTCGCTGCAAAGGAGAATAGCTCCGTTACTGAGATCCACCGGCTCGTATGACAGAGTTTTCATGCCGATGCTGCGGGTATCAACGCCGAGAAATGAGGTTATCTTATGAGCGTCCTCGCTCATTTTTGCCTCTTCCTCGGTATAGATATTTGCTTTGAGCTTTTTCATTGCCAGAGTCTGATCCTCGGATACTTGTCTGAGGCCGTTTTCGTTGGAATAGTAGTAGATGCGGCTGTCGCCGATACTGAATACATAGGCCTGGTCGCCAATGGTGCATACCATTACCAGGGTGCAGCCGCTGAGTCTGGCGTTCATCTCGTCAACCATTTTTACGATACGGTCATTTGCTTCGGAGGCAAATCGGTCTACGGCTGCCTTGAGCTCTTCGGCAGGGACGGCGTTTATGCTGTCCGCTGCTTCTGCAAGTGCCCTTGCAGCTATCTCAGAGGCGACATCGCCGAACTGTTCACCGCCCATTCCGTCAAATACCGCAAAGATATATCTGTCCGAATGGCTGAGTACCTTGTAGCCGCAGAGGTTATCCACTTCACGTATGCCAAGCTTGTCAGCATAGAAGTTGTCCTCGTTGATCTGACGTACCTTTCCGACATTTGAAGCTATGCTGACCAGCAGATCGGTTTTTTCGCCGGCTTCGAGCTTAATTGTTTTTTCTTCTGATAAAGCCATGGTATCAGCTCCAATCAAGAGTTCCTGTTGCGGAATTTAAGGCTTATGATGCTTATGAATATGCATACTGTTGAAATGAGGATTATCATTCCCCATGCTGCGAGCATAGTTGCAGCTTCATAGTCGTACATATCTATATTTTCCCTTACGAATGTGGGGAATACCTCGTTTATGCGTGAGGGGAGGCTCTTTCCGTTGTTGAGGTCGGATGAGCTGCCAAGTGCTGACATACCCCATTTGCTGTAGGTGATATTTGCTATAGCCTCAGACCAGCCTTCAAGCTTGAAGAGCACTCCGCACATTACCAGCTGGAGTATGAGTACGAAAGGCATTGCGGTCATGGCAACATTCGGATTCGATGAAACGGATGATACCATGATACCCATTATATCCGCCCCCCAGATGACCAGGAGCAGGGTTATGAAGGTCTCAACAACTGCCGGCATTACTACTCCGTCGGATGGAAATTCGATGAACGCACAGCATATGGCCATAAGGCATATGGCCTGACACAGGCATACGAAGAAGTCGAAGAGTACATGAGACATGATGTATGAGCTTATGTGGAGACCGGAACGGTACTCCGCAGCTATTGTGTTATGCTCCTTGCATATCCTCTGTATGGAATTGAATATGCCTACCCATATCGCAGCTGAAACTATTGCAAAGAATCCGGACTGAGTGTCCTCAAAGGTCTTGTACATATTCTCGCCTACGATAGCGCATACAAGGAATGAGATGACCGCAGCAATAACGATGAACTTCCAGTTCTTCTGGTTCATGAACAGTCTGAAATTCTTCTTGAAATATACGCTCAGCTGAGCTAATCTTTTATTCTTCATATCAACCTCTCCTTGTCATCTCGAATTTGCGGATAAACTCGTCTGCACGGCCCTTACCGCCTTCATAGCTTATCTCCATGACTATCTCACTGAGTTTATTTACGCCGAAGAAACTGTAGGCGTTGGCAACGTCTCCGTAATAGGCAAGGTGGCCTACCTCGTCTGACTGGCTCTTTGCAAGGACTATGACCTTGGTATAGAGATCAGCTGCATCGTCAGGAGCGTGGGAGATGACCGCAATGGCTTCTCCGGTCTCCGTACAGGATTTCAGCGTCTTCATAAGCTCTACACGGGTAGCAAAGTCCATACCGGAGTCAGGCTCGTCCAGGATGAATACCTCCTGATCCAGCACAGATCCGAGAGCAACTTCCGCACGTTTCTTCTGGCCTCCTGAGAGGTTCTTTATGAATCTGTCCCTGAGACTGTTGAGCATAAGTCTGTTGAATACGTCCCTGATACGCATTTCTATCTCCTGCTGGGTATAGTCTCCTGCAAGCATGGAGGTAGCCATATCATGGACTGTATGATAGACAGTGTCCTCGTCTCTGGTAGTAGGGAACTGGGGGACAAGTCCCACCTTGTTCTTGAGCATCTTGAAGTTCTTATAGAGATCCATTCCGCCGAAGAGGACCTGACCTGTGGCATGAACGCCGGACTGGCTGATCCTTCCTCTGAGGGCGTTGATGAATGTGGTCTTGCCGGCACCTGAGCCGCCGAGGATGAGTATGAAATCTCCTGATTCAACATCCAGGCGGATATCCCTGAGCAGATCCCTCTTCCGGAAGATACCGGCAGTAGTAGCCCTCTGGATATTCACGTTCATAATTACCTGTCTGCGGTCCGGAGTCATCTTCTGCGGTTTCGGCTGGACTGCGTTGAATATGATCTCATCTTCAAGGAATATCAGGGTGGTATTGGCTATCCTGATAACGTCGAAGGGATCGAGGAGCCTTTCGCCGCTTATAGCTATCTTGTTTACGGCAACTCCGTTGGTGCTGCCGTTGTCAACGATCTTCCAGCGGCCTTCCGGCATAGGTATCAGTGAAGCATGGTTCCTTGACGCCATGAAGTCTGTAAGGGAGATGCCGCTGTTGATATTTCTTCCGATAGGAACGAAGCTCTGTCCCTTCAGGGAATATCGGTTCCACTTATCGTCTGCATTGAAAGAGGTGCTGAATATTGCCACAACTGCCTCCGGATGAGGCTCGTTCAGGTTCCTTCGGTCAATTCTGAGGACGTCTCCATCCTGGAGCCTTACTGCCTTTGAGCCTCTTTCATTGAGCTGAGCCAGCTTGACTCCGTTATAGTATGTGCCGTTGAGGCTGTTATTATCACGGTAGTGATATCCACCATCGGCAAAAATGAAATCTCCGTGGTCACGGGAGGCTATGCATGAGCGGAGCTTTATGTCGCACATACTGCCGGTAACATCTCTGCCCATTTTCATGTCGCCGTCAAGTGTGACTACCCTTACGGCATCGTTTGGTTCAAGGATGAGAAGTGTAGCCGGCTTAGGCGGAAGGGGCTTATAGTAAACTGTTTTATTGTCCATAGCTCTCACCTCACTGCCATTCGCAGATGAAGCCCATATCGCCTACATCTCCGCTGTCACCGTTATTGGGGAAATCAGCCCAGCTGCCATCGACGATATCAAGCGTACCGTAATCTGCAAATGCTTTTAAGTTCATCATCATTGCATAGTAGCTCTTGTCCTGCATTTCAGCCGGGAAATTGTATGACTCACCGTCATAGCCTTCAAAGCTTGCCCAGTCAGTGAAATCAAAGTCAGAACCGTCTGTCCAGTACCAGGTATCCATATCATCCTTTACACGGTAAGCGCCTATCCATACGCCGAATTCCTGCTTACCATCAACGAGCTCCTCAATAAATTCCTGTTCGTCCCTGCTGTTTACTGAGACAAGGTGTCCGCCCTTTTCAACGCAGAACGCCTCAGCGTCTTTCCAGTTCATGTGGGAATCAAAGTACATATAGTAGTGGCCGTCGAATTCCTCTGCGCTCTCAGGATGATCGACAGTGTGCTTGCTGCTATTGGAGCCGCCTTCATCGTTGTCTCTGAGGAGGAAGAAGGCACCTGCACCGCCTGCGCCTGCCAGAAGCACCAGTATTGTCAGCACAACGGGGAGTTTGCTCTTCTTTTTAGGAGCAGGTGCTGCCGCCTGAGGAACTGAGCCGCCGGGATATGACGGCTTCGGTGTGAACTGTCCGTTCTGCATGGACGGAGCCTGACTGAACGGATTCTGCGGAACACTTCTGTTGAAGTTGTTCTGTACAGGAGGAACACTGGCGGCTGGCTGCTTATTGAATGAAGGAGCTGTGCTGTAAGGGGCGTTCATGGGATTGGATTGTCCCATTACCGGTACTGAGGACGAATTTCCGGAAGTGAAGCTGTAATTTCTCAGGTCAGCCAGGAACTCGTCCATGCTCTGATATCTGTTTGCCGGATCGTATGCACAGGCACGGAGGATTATCCTTCCGAATTCAGGAGAAGCGTTTTTCGGCAGCGGCAGGGGTTCTCCGTTCATTCTCCTGTCGATAGCCTCTTCTGCAAGGCAGTTGTCCTCGAAGGGGAAACAGAAATCGTTGAGGAGCTGGTAGAGACATATACCAAAGGAGTAAATATCTGCCTGCTTTGTATAGGTGTTGTCAACGCTCTGCTTTGCCTTATATATCTCAGGGGCGATATATCCCTCTGTGCCGGCAAAGGAACGTGCGGCAACAGTGGATTTTGAGATGTTGAAGTCACCCAGCTTGTATGTACCGTCATCGGAAACGAAGAAATTTGCAGGCTTGACATCACGGTGGATAACGCCCTGCTTATGGGCAGCCTGTATACCGCTGCCTATCTCCATGGCCAGCTTGAGTACATTTGACTCGGAGCAGTTGAAGCCGCCTTTTTTTACCAGATCCTGAAGGCAGGTGAGATACTCCATTCGTATCAGCAGTACATAACCTTCCGTATGTTCCAGCTTGACGATGTTCTCGTCTTCATATCCCACGATATAAGGACATTTTTTCAGCTTATACATTATGCTGGTCTCGTTTACTGCGGCCTGACGCTTTTTCTCAAGTATAGAAGCACGCTTTTCAGGATCGGTGTAAAGCGCCTCCTCAAGCGTGATCGGCTCCACCTTCAGAGCGGAAACGTCAGTACGGTTCTCTCTTTTGGCCTCAATGCGGTAGACAACACCTGAAGCTCCGGAACCAAGCTCGCCGACAATATACCAGTTATCCCACAAGGGCTGCTTTATCTCTGCCATAATAGCCTTGAAATCAGCCATATGAGCACCTCCAGTTTTACATAATCGATCGTCCCGTTTTATCGTAAGTGTCTTATATCGTTTGGGTACATTTGTTATATCGCTGGGACATAAAAATAATCAATACTATTATATCATATAATAAAAGTCAAATCAAGAAGAAAAATATACAAAAGAGCGGCTTTTGCAGAATGAAGAATTGAGAATGCGGAGGGTATCTGCTGTGCAAAGTTTCCTGCGTCCGGACACGGACGATATATCGCCTGTAACGGCGGACAGCCGGTATTTTCCGGAATACTTGATTTAACCGGAAAAATATGTTATAATAATACAATATTCAAAAGCGATACCGCTTTTACGGATGAGCCGGAAGGGCGCTTTTCAGCCGTGAGAGCAAAGATCAACTCCGCTTTGAGCGGAGCTTTATTAAGGTGCGATATGAATGATATACATAAACTGATCCGTGACCAGATCCAGGAGCCCATATGGGACAACTGGTACATAAAAGAACAGATAGGCAGCGGAGCTTCAAGCGTAGTCTACCGGATAGAGGCAAGACGAGAGAACCGTATAGATGTTTCCGCCCTGAAAATAGAGCCTATCGTTGCTGATGAAGCTGTTTACGTCGATGAGGAAAGACGCAGGGACTATCTCGAAAAGAAGCGTATAGAGGCTGAGAACGAGACTACCATAATGTATAAGCTCAGGAGCTCGCCGAATATCGTGCTCTATGAGGACGAGACTATAAAGCCGCTTATACATGAAGGCCGCCAGATAGGATATTATATGCTGATACGCATGGAGTACCTGACCTGCCTGCAAAAGCTTATGAAGGAGCGCAGGTTCGACTGCTCACAGCGGAATGTGCTCAGGCTTGCAATAGATATCGGCAGCGGTATCAAGGCCGCTCATGATCTCGGCGTTATACATCGTGATATAAAGCCCGGAAATTTCTTCGTTTCCGATTCGGGAGTGTATAAGCTGGGGGATTTCAATATTTCCAAGAAGTCGGTGTCAGCACGTTCGTTTGCCGGTACAGAGGGGTACATCGCCCCGGAGATATACTATGCACGCTACGGCTCGGACGGCTATACAAAGCAGGCGGATATCTATTCCTTCGGAATAGCCCTGTACTGCCTGATGAACGACTACCAGTTCCCATTCGGAGACGTATGTCTGCCGGAGGAGGCGATAGAAAGGCGGATGAACGGCGAAGAACTTCCGCCGCCGAAGAATGCTTCTGCCGGATTTGCCGGCATAATCCTCAAGGCCTGCGCTTTCAACACAAATGACAGATATCAGCGCATGAGCGATATGCTCAATGACCTTAAAGCCCTCGAAAAGGGAAATGCTCCGGTTTCACAGGCAGGGACAGCTTTTGCCGATCAGGTGCGGCCTGTAAATACAAATGCGTATGCTGCCCAGCCTCAGAGCCCCTATAAGGCTCCTGTAAATAATAATATGCCGCAGCCGTCTCCTGCTCAATACGGGCAGGCAAATATGGGCTATGGTACAGTATACGGTCAGTCTGCGCCGCCTCAGTACCGCAAGACTTCATATGAGCCTGAAAAGGAACGCTCCGGAACAGCTCTGAAGGTGCTGCTGGCTGTTGCTCTGGTGCTTGTACTGGCTGTGCTGGGACTGATAATCTTCTTCCTTGTCCGTGAGGATGATGACGGCGGAGGCAGCGGCAGCTCCTCATCTAAGGTGAAGCCTGCGGTCACGACCACAGTGCAGACTACCGAAGAGGAAACGACCACAACTACTACTGTTACGACTACTGCCGAGACTACCACTGTTGTTACAACTACCCGTGATACAAGGGTGGAATTCCTCCAGAACAGCTTTGACATGAAGGTCGGAGATACTGCTGTAGCACAGATAAAGCACTATCCCTATGGCTCCGGTGCTGAAGATGAGATGTGGCGCTCTACCAATACCGCAGTGGCGGATGTTGATGATTACGGCTTCATAACCGCAGTAGGAGCAGGTAAGTGCGAGATCATAGTCTCAATGGAGAATAACCCGGCGGCAGAAGGCCACATAGATATCAATGTCAGTCAGGATGTGACCTGGCCTGACCAGGGCGGAAGCTCTGAAGGCGGAGCTTCAAATATCGCCAACGGAGGATATGCCTGCTCGGACGGGGATAAGATATACTATTCCGACGCATCGAAATTCTATTCCGTTAAGAATGGCCGTTCCACTGTTATCGGAAATTACAGTGCCCACTATATGAACATGGTGGGAAATGACATCTATCTCTGCAACGGCTCGGCTGATAACTGCATATGCGTTGTTAAGCGGGATGGCTCTGATTTCAGAGTGCTGCGTAATAGTTACTGCTATGAGCTGACATATTATGACGGCTGGCTGTACTTCTCAGAGGTGGATGGAAATACCAATTACATATGCCGCATGAAGCCGGACGGCTCCGAATACACCAGGCTGAAGCAAGTCAAGGCATGGTATATGTGCGTATATGCCGGAAATATATACTACGTCAACTATGACAACAACTATTCGCTGGACGTTATGCCTGTTTCGGGCGGAAATAATTCAACTCTCATATTCTTCCCGACCAGCGACCTCTGTATAGCAGGGGGAAGGCTGTATTATTCCTCTGACAGGGATCTACGCTGGCTTTACTCCATTAATCCGGACGGTTCGGATATGAAGCTGGTAAGGAGCGAGTATACCAAACATACGAATATAATGGGAGACAATATCTACTGTACAGATTCCAGCAATCATCTTGTGGTAATGGGACTGAACGGTAATTCCAGCAAGGTTTATTCTGAGCTTGGATATATTTCCTTCCCGGTTATGACTGGTTCTACACTTTTCACCAGAGGACAGAACGGCGAGACAAATATTTTCAGTCTTGAATAAAATAATAAGCCGCAGTGCTCCTGCTTTTAAAGGCAGAAGGACTGCGGCACTTTTTCTTAAAACAACATAAGCGGCCGAAGGATACCTCCGACCGCTCATGCCTTTTTAGGGTGGTTTATATGAAAATTGAAGATTTCATTATCATCAGCAGTTCTTTTCTGCTATGATTTATATTATATAGGCCTATTATGTTTATTCTGTGATAGTTAGGAGAAACCATTGAAAAAGTCTTGCACATAAACTGTCTTATATCCACGAAAAGTGTACTAAAATATCACTTGTACTCTTGACAAACTGTGGATAATATGGCATAATTTATAATGTATAGTTATGTATACTCGTGAGGGACAGCCTTATGGCTGAATATTAATGAGAGGAGAGTATTGCTATGCTTAAAAAAATCACAAGCGGACTTGTTTCAGCTGTTATGTTGGCAGGATCGCTGGGCACCGTCGGCACTGTTTCAGCACCTCTGGAGATAAATGCTGCTGCAACAGAGTTCAATTACGCAGAAGCACTTCAGAAATCACTGTACTTCTATGAGTGTCAGCAGGCAGGTCCGCTTCCTGAGTGGAACAGAGTAGAATGGAGAGGCGATTCTACTATGGATGACGAGATCAAGGGCGGCTGGTATGACGCCGGAGACCACGTTAAGTTCAATCTCCCTATGGCTTATTCAGCTTCTATGCTGGCATGGGGACTTTATCAGTATCCGGACGGCGTTGAACAGTCCGGCGAAATGCAGAATTATGTAAACAACCTCGAATTTGTCCTCGACTATTTCGTAGACTGCGATCTCGGCGACGAAGTAGTTATCCAGGTCGGAAACGGAACTGTGGATCATACATGGTGGGGACCTGTAGAGGTCCTTGAATACGGTATGCAGGACAGCGGCACAAGTTTAGCCAAAGCCCGTGCCGTAGAAAAGGTATCCGGTGGTGCTTCGTGCGTACTGGGCGATATGGCGGCTGCTCTTGCGGCAGGCTATGCTGCTCTTGACGGACGTATCGACGAGACAAAGCGCCAGAACTACCTCAAGCACGCAAAGCACTTATATGAAATGGCATCAACAGATCCCGGCGACAGTCAGTACGCTAAAACTGACGCAGAGCAGGGCGGATTCTACCGTTCAAGCCACTTCTATGATGAGCTCTTCTATTCCGCAAACTGGCTGTATATAGCTACCGGAGACAAGGGCTACCTCGAACAGGCCGATAAGGACTGGAGACCTCATCTCGGCAAGGAGAGAGGACTGGACGAGCTTGCTTTCAGCTGGACACACTGCTGGGACGATACTATGCAGGGCGGTCTGCTGCTCTATGCTCTGAACACAAAGGATGAATTCTATATCAGCCGTGTAAAGAGACACCTTGACTATGCTGTAGACAACCTTAAAAAGGTCGACGGCGTGCTTGCGTACTACGACGGCTGGGGCTGCGCAAGATATGCTGAAACAGACGGTTTCCTTGCGGCAGTTGCAAGTGAGTTCCTCTTCAAGGGACAGCCTGAAGAGGCTAAATATGAAAAATACGCTGAGCAGCAGATAAACTATGTTCTCGGCGACAATCCTCTGAATCTCAGCTATATGGTAGGATACGGCCCGAAATGTGCTCATAACTCCCACCACAGAACAGCTCACGGTTCATGGAAGAATGACCTGTATATGCCTGTAGATAACCGCCACACACTTTACGGCGCTCTGGCAGGTGGCCCTACAGAGGCAGGTACATATGTTGATGACAGAAACAACTACACAAATAACGAGGTGGCTACCGACTACAATGCCGGCATGACAGCCCTCCTTTGCAGAATGATAGACAAGTACGGCGGCAAGAGCGATCCTACATTCCCGCCTAAGGAAGCACATGACGGACCGGAGTTCTACGTTGAGACTCTTTCAAAGGGCGCTGATGCAAGCGGAATGACTCTCAGCTTCAAGGTAACAAACCACTCAGCATGGCCGGCAAGACGTCAGGACAATATCTCATTCCGTTACTACATGGATATGAGCGAGGTCATCGCAGCAGGCAAGAATCCTGCTGACGTTGTTATCCGCTGTGACCGTGACCAGTCAAAGATGTATGCAGACAAGGGCATAGCACCTGCTGAGATCTCAGAAATGACTCAGTATGACGGCGATATCTGGTATGTTGAGGTCAATCTCCCGGACGGAAGAGCTGTTCTCCCTGTATCTGAGGGTATGCAGCAGTGCGAGATACTCCTTGCATTCGTAATGCCTGACTACGGCAGCGGCTGGGACGCTACAAACGACTTCTCCAACAAGGAGCTCCTTGGCGGAAAGGCTTCAACTTCAACTCCGGATGGAAAGGTAACAGGTATCGTAACTCCTTACGTTCCTGTATACGTCAATGGCAAGCTCTACTACGGCTATGAGCCGGACGGCACATATGCTGACGGTATGGGCGGAAACTCTGACGAGCCGAAGGTCACTACCACTACAGCTACCACAACAAAGAAGATCACAACAACTACTACAACTACAACAGCACCTTCTCCTGAGCCAACAACAACCACTACAACTCCTCCTGTTGTAAAGGACAGAGTATGGGGCGATGCAGACTGTGACGGCAACGTTAAGATGAATGACGCAGTTCTTATAATGCAGTCTTTATCCAACGCTGACAGATACGGTGTTGATTCCACTGAAAAGGGACATATCACTGAGGAAGGCCAGCTCAATGCCAATGTTTACGAGAACAGCACCAGCGGTATTACTCCACAGGACGCTCTCTATATCCAGAAGTGGCTGCTGAAAATGTTCCCGTCACTTGATCCTAAGGACTTTGTAAAAATATGATATGAGTAAGGGAGACGCTTAAGAGTGGTACTTATATAGAATGTTTACGGCAGTTATTGAGGGAGAACCCTTTTGAAAAAGGGTTCTCCCTCAATAGTCACGTTCCCTAACGAAGAAATATCATATCAAACTGAATAGGACAACAAATCCCGATATCAAACGTGTCGGGATTTACCTTTTTCTAACCAGAGGTCTCGGACTGAAAATAAAGCGACAGCCGCGCAGCACCTTACAAATTCAAAAATTTAATATGCTAGTGTAGCACTGCCTTTGTCAATAAAAAACTGAGCCAGAGCGCTAATAAAAAAATGAGCCAGTTTTGATAAAAAAATAATGAGCCACTAATCATTATTCATGGTCGAGTCGATACGGTAGGACGAGTTGCAGTTCATGTTCAGAACGAAGGATCTGAAAGTGACTCTGTCTATGAGTGCTGCAAGCATCATTTCATTTTCAAAAAGCTGTGTCCATTCCGAGAATTCGAGGTTTGTAGTGATAATAACACTGGCTCGTTCTGAACGCTCGGATATGATCTGGAAAAGCATTTCCGACTGGTATCTGTTGAAAGTCAGGTAACTGAGCTCATCGATTATCAGAAGATCTATTTTGCTGAGGCTCTTTTCAAGCTTGGATAGCCTGTTCATCTGAACAGCTTCTGCAAGTTCGGCTGCGAGGTTGACGGCTGTGTAGAACTTTACACGGTATCCCGCTTCACAGGCATTCATGCCCAGAGCAATTGACATATGTGTCTTTCCGCTCCCCGGATTACCTATCATAACGATATTCTGACGCTGCTTTATGAAATCACAGGAAGCGAGCTGACGTACAGTGCTTTCGCTGACATTTTCAAGCCTTGTCATATCAAACTCGTCAAGTGTTTTCATTGACGGAAACTTCGCAGCTTTTATCCTGCGTTTCTGACCTGTCACCGAGCGCTCTGCAAGTTCCTGTTTCATCAGTTCTATCAGGAACTGCTCATAACCGTCATCAGCTGAAAGATGGCGGATTACCTTATCATAGTTATTGAAAGTAGGCACTCTGAGCTGCTTTGCATATAGCTTGATCGTTTCTTTCTGTACGCTGTTCATACTGCATCACCGCCTTTCAGCAGCGAATCGTATCGTTTAAGGTCCGGCAGTATTATCTTTACCGATGTTTCAATCGGTGCATTATTTACTGTTTTACCGATAACGCAGGCGTACAGCGTATCATATGAATCAGCATAAGACAGGTGCTTCAATAATTCATCGCCGGTATCAATATACAGTCTCAATACCTTGACTATCTCCCTTGGACTATCCTGTTTCATCAAGAACTCATAAAGCTCTTTAGGGACAGTTTCCTTTATCGGTGCAGCATTGTAAACACTTCTCGGACGCTTTTCGATGAGTCCTATGTAATGTTCAAGACGATAATGAGTCTGATCATGACGGTAATCTCTGTCGTATTGAGCGATGATTTTACCGCAGAACAGCATCACTACTTTATTTCCGCTGCCTTTGACTGTTATTGTTTTTGAGCTGTACTGATACGGCACTGAGTATTTGTTGTGATCGAATCTAACAAGTGAGAAATCATCAGCCTTGACCTGAATTGTGTTTGAAGTATCAAAGCGGTAGGGCGGCAAAGGTATCCAGTGGCCTTTGCAATTTTCAGCCATTTCTCCGACTGTCATGCTTTTGCCGGATATCCTATGGCACCTGTACATACTGCAATATTCAAGCAGTTTTTTATTAAGCTCATCAACGGTTGAAATATTCGGCACAGGTACGAAGAAGTTTCTTCTGACAAGACCCACCAGACCTTCTACAAGACCTTTTTCATGTCCCTGTGCAGGATTGCAGAACACCGGTCTGAACGAATAATGTGCCGAAAGAGCAAGGTACTTATCCGTCGCTTTTGCATGACGTCCGAAGCCTTCCTTTACAGCGACACGAGCATTGTCAAAGATGATCTTCTGCGGAGTACCGCCAAAGTATTCAAGTCCTTTTACTATTCCTTCAAGAAAGCTTTCTTCATTCTGACGATAGAAGGCAGTTACAAATATATCTCCGCTGTAGCATTCACGCATACACCATATCTGTATCTTCTGTTTGCAGCCATCGATGATAACAGTAGCTTCACCCCAGTCGATCTGTACAGCTTCGGCAGGTTCGTATGACAGCGGTACAAATATATCATGAGTATTGCAGCGAAGCTCCGCTACAGTTCTTCTTACAGAGGCTTCACAGCCCTCAAAGCCACATTCAGCAACAAGGCGTTCATATATCTTATGGGCTGTATGGTGCTGCTTCCGTGGCGCTTTCTTGTCAGATTCAAGGCACATGATAATGAAAGACTTGACTTCATCAGTGATTATATCATTCTTCCTGCCGCTGCCTGGCTTACGTTCCCATGGAACTGTTTGTCCTTCCCAGTATTTCTTTACTGTATTGCGTGATATGCCAAGTATCTTTGCTACATTGCGCTGACTGAAGTCAGTATGCTCCCGATAATATCTGATCTTTTCATAGATCTCCATTGCTATTGCCACTCCTTGTTCCTCCTGTACACAAGCTCTTTCTCTTATTATACAGGATTTTTATTATTAGTGGCTCACTTTTTTATTATCATTTGGGCCATATCTGGCTCAGTTTTATTTTAGCATACATATGTAGCACAGTCGGTAGTGCAGCGCATTCATAATGCACAGGTCGCCCGTTCGAACCGGGTCACTAGCTCCAAAGAACCGCTTAGGAGTCATCCTAAGCGGTTCTTTGCTTTACTATATTAATTACCGAACGATTAGGTTGTTAAATACGATGAGCCTTAAGAAATCTTTTGATATTTCTACTTTTAAGGTTTCTCACTCACTATATTGTTCAGAAAGCAACTTGTGTTCCCTTATATGTTCTTCTCCTTCTTCGTGGTAAGTATCAGCAATAGATCTTAACGTTGATGCGAATCGGATCATCCCGCAAGCTTCTGCTGCTTTCGCTTTATCTCTGTATTCCATTTCAATGGAAAACTCGGCCTTGCCAGTCGGATCAACCGAATAAACACCTCGAGAATTAAATGACTCAGTATAATATCCAGATAATGCATGCTCATTGTTGTCATTTTGAAGATATTTTGCTACTGTTTTATTTATAAAAAATCCATCTTCATCAGCTGGAGCATAAAAAGCAGCTTTTCCAAAATAACTTAATGCAATATCAGCGATTTCATATTTTTCACTTTGTTCAATCACAACATCCATCCATTGCTTCAAAACATCCGCATGAAAAATACCATTGAAATCTATTCCTGGAGTTTGTTTCCAACTGAACATTAATGAAAAACACTGTTGTTTCATTATAGATTTCTCTTCTTCTGTTCCTTTCCAACTATCATCTTTTCCGCACATCATTCTCAATACATCAATATAAAAATGTGGATTTGAAGATAGTTCGTTCCAGATATAAACAGGAGGAAATCCTTCGGACGAACGAAGAAGTGCAAGATACTTCCATTCAATTGATATCATTGCATCCTTATCAATCTTCATTTCCTGTAGCCATTTAATTATATTCTGAATATAATAGATATTATGGCTGTTTTCATCTGCCACTTGGACATTAAGTTGCAACGTATCAATTATTAAACTAGTATCAATTTCTCTTCTTTTATTTTCAATATATAAATAGATGATAGGAATACTCTTTTCAGTTCTATGAACACTATTTAAGGCTCGGATTGCTTTTTCAGCAATTGGTATGCTATTATCAGCAAATCCCCATACTTCGGTTGTTTTCCAAAACAGGTTCTGAGCGTCTTCATCGAGCTCCTGAACATATTGGATGCTTTCGTCGGTTAATGCTAGTTTAGATATGATCTGTGCCTTAATCGTATCAGAAAATGATCCTACAATGTATTTGGCTCGATCAAAGTCAATCCCACTAATAATTCCATTTAGGAACTGATCATCCTTTATATAAGCACTATGCGAGATAACATATTTAATATCAGCATCGCTTATAAATACAGCAGTACATATTCCTAAGAGAGCTTTGTTCTCAATTTCGTCGCATAAAGCTAAAAGCCCTGTTATTCCTTCTGCAATATACTTCTGTTCAGCTAATTCTGTTTGCTGTTTTTTTAGGCACTGTTCCTTTTCAAAAAAGGATTCTGTACCGTCCATTAATGAGTACTGGTCTTTTCTGAACATTCTAATTAAAAATGCATGCTCACAATTAGGCAAGAGTGCCATAGCAAATTCATCAACCTGACGTAGTCTTTCTTCCGATAAAGACCATTTTGCGTCACTAAATTTTCGGTGACGATGCGTAAAATCCTTCACACAATTCCATAATAATTCTGTCTGCTGAATTGTAAGAATCTGAGCTTGTTTGCTGATAGAATCCAGTATTTTACTTTGTATGTCTTTAGGAACATCATCAATAACCTGAATCATGTCACACATTCTATACACATTAGAACCAATCATATTTATTGCTATATTGATATATCCGACAGAGGCGTCAAAATAGTCTTTCATACTAACCTTTTCAGGAAAGTCTTCTACTTTAAGATAATGAGGCTTTGTTATCGGGCTACCAGTGGTTGTAGCATTAGGCATCAATTTCATTAATGCTTTCCATGTTAATTCTGAGTTTTCTTCAGCTAATCCTTTAAAAACACCAACTCTAACATCTATTGAAGCATGTGTTTGAGGATACCAAGGTAATACGATCCCAACTAAAGAATCTAAAAAGGATTCTCTAATTTGTGCTAATTGCAGTAAAGCAATCATTGCATTTGAAAAATAACGCTCGTGCTTGGCAATATTGGCGATTACCCAGGACAATTGATATCCATATTCCGTAGTAGTTATCAATGATTCCTTTTCCTGCAAAAACTGTATAAAGGCGTTATCGTTCTTACTGGTCAATTTGATTATTTCACTCAGAAAGACATCAGGGCATGCTTCTCCAAGATATTGAAAGTATTCAGCAGTGGAAGCAAAGACCTTCCAGTTCGTCGTTGCAAAATAGTCTCGTTCAAACCTGTAAATTAGGTTCCTTATCTTGTTTTTTGAGCAATTAACAAACGCATCTAGATTATTACCAAGTATTGCTAAGGTTTCCGCAACGCCTTTACGAAGGGATTGGGATAATTCGTGAATCGAATTCTTTCTTGTTAATGCGGCAGCATATCGCTTATCAGCGGGGTAATCATATTTCGAGTCTGTCACAGCAAAGCTTCTTTTTAATATATCAAAGAATATCTCAATATGTGTATCAAAAACTTTATTAGCTTGCTTTATAAGGATCTCTGAATGATTGGTCATCCTCCAAACGCCATTAGAATACGATATAACCCCGTGTGAATTCAAATACAGCTTTCGTATTTCGTCCGTAAATTTAGAGGAATGTTCGCCAAAGATATTGACCGCTTCTTGTAAATCGGCAACTGATTTTTCATTCCATGACCCAAGCAATGCAGCTATTACCAACACATTATTATTATGCTCGACTAATCCCTGTTGTATTTGAGTTATAGGCTGAATCTTTTTTTCAAGCAGATGACGTCTTCCGACTTCTGTCAAAATATCATTTCTGCTACCAACTCGTGTAAACGCTTGTCCTTTGGCTGTGATGTTTTTTTCTGATGCTCTATCCTCTTTACTACTAATAAGTGTTTTCGACACTTCATAAACCCATTCGGTGTTGCTTTCAGAAATATAAATGAATCCAAATAGCTTGTTATTATATTCAACAGTTCCTGTTCTAACATCTGGTCTTGGTACAATATGATCAATGATATTTTGCCATTCGTTATCATCTTCCCACTGTTCTAATTCTATACCTACTAAATGGCGAGAATCTGAGACGCCGACAATAATAAATTTTTCTTTACCTATTGCAGCCTCACTATTGAGCATAGCAATAACATCTCGCAGAAAAGAATGCTTTTGCGTTGGCTTATAAGGGAATACTTTATAGTCAATATAGGGGCATTCTGATGGTAATCTGCTTAGGATATCTCTAACTTTATCATCTACAAACATAATTTTAATTCCTCCAGCAATCAGCTACAATGGCTTTATTATCAGGTATCATGGATTGTTCGCGTTGAAAAGAATTTTGAAAGGGAAATCTCACCGCAGCAAAACATTAACGGCCATAATACAAAGATACTTCTGACTAAGGATAACAATCTGCCTATATCATATAATAAAAAAACAGGAGCATGTTCTGAATCGGTTACTTGAAGAATAACCCGTAAAGGAGATGATACGCTAACTCTTTTTTACCTTCCAGCAATTCTTTGCATAATGAACTAATCTAAATAGTAACCTAAATCTTTATCTGGGCATTCAATTGCAATTTTGAGATACATTTCAACTATTTTATTTTGCATTGATATGTATTCATGCAATTCTGATTCGGTGAAAGATGCTTGATATCCATTAAGCAAATCATAAGGGATATTTGAAGGATCAGAGATATTTTTTATACCAACATCTGAAAAATCAGGCGTTCTAATTATAACTGTTACCTCTCTCAGTTCTATTTTAAGATTATTCATGTTTATAGCTATACATAGACTTCCGTCAATTAACGCATCAGTAGTAATCGTTTCTTTATAGGCAGTAAACATTTCTTCGTTTTTATAATCATTAGGATAAAACAGCCGCCCATTTCCTATCAGATGGGTTACATTTTTTTCTTTAAAGGCGTTGATTAAATCATCATCATCAAATAAAGAACGATCTAACCTTTTTATTAAACCTTTTCTATTTAATAAAAAGCATATGTTGTCAACGAAAGAACTTTCAAACATAGTTCCATATTCAGTTAGAAAATCATCATTAATATACTCTGTTGGTAAGCAAAATCTCATAGCAAATATGTTGTCTGCTTTAGTTTTCGGATCTGTTTTTCTTAGAATTAAGCCATAGTCGCTGGTTATTCTTTCTAATAATCTGATAGATATTTCCTTTTCGAATTTATTCTTATCCAGTTCATCGAATTGTTCTTGCGCCTTTATTGCGTTAGATATTTTTTCGCTTTTCAACTGCTTTTCAACTTCTTTATTCATGATGTTGATTATTGATGAAGCATCAGCGTCAAGTGCTTTTTCTGCACATCCGCTAAATAACAGTAGTTTTTTTAATTTTACATAATTATCTGTTTGCGCACTTTTGATTAAGGAAATGGCATTGTAAATACTACTAAGACCTATGATTTTAGACAAGAATTCTTGATTGCGCCATTGATACTTTTTATAACATATTAACAGGGTATAGTAGACATAGTTTTGCACAACATTCTCCATTATTAGCGCTTTGCCTCTATGAACACGGGGAAACATTTCTTGTTGATTAAGTACTTTAAGTAGATAGGTATATAAACTAAGACTTTCCTCTGGATTACTATATAATAACTGAAGTAACAATTTATAATTGCCAATTATTTCTTCATCGAATAAAAAATCCATGCATGTATTTTTAATTTCTTCAGAAACATAGTCAATGGTTTCGTATTCTGCAATATAATAAATATAACATTGAATTAAAAATGGTAGAAACTTGAGTTGGCTTTTTTGAAGCGTATACATATTGCTAAAACCGCCTAAATACAATCCGTTTTTAACTATATCTAATTCGCCTGATAGAACAAACCCTTTAACGTAATAAAAATAGGTCTTAACAACATCTTTTTCAAATTCTTCTTTATATTCTTCTTTAATATTTGCAGTAGAACACCACAGATTATCAATATTTCTCATCCATAGTTCTTTATCTATATTTTCAGAGGTCGATATTTTTTTGCTTATAGCGAAAAGGAAACTAAAACATGCTGAGATTTCAATTTTTCTTGATTCTTTATCAGAAATACAGTAGTTTATACGCAGCACATTATCCGAAAATCTTGATAAACTCATTCTTTCAAAACGAAATAGTTTTTCTAATTTAGAGGTAGGAAGATAGGATATTGCTTCATTAATATCAAAATCAATTATCAAATCACTTAGTATATTGAAATGAATATCAGTTATAAAAGCAGTCTTATTTTCGATGTAATTATTCCAAGCTCCGTCGTATATACGGCTTAAAAGCAATAGCCCTCTTTCAGATAGCCGATCGTCTTGCAATAAATGTAAGATAATCATTTTACTATTTTCTTGGAATATGTCAAATAATAGAGTATTGTCGTTAGATTTTAATGAAGAAAGAAAGGTGCTTTCAATTTCAGTAATAATACGACAATGGGTGTCAAAATCAGAGTTGCTTTGATTGGGTAATAAATCTTTCCAATATTCAACAAAATTATTTAAATAATCAACTTTCACATCGTCTCTTGTTTTAGTCGATTTAATCTGTTCTTCGAAGTATATCTTTATTTCTTTTTTTATTGGTTCTGTATTAACAAAGATTTTATATATATATCCTACATCATATATAATGACAATTGTTGTAACAATAAAACAAGAAATAACTAGATTATAAAGTTCTAAAATATGGAATAAAGCACTTAATAATATAAACAGAAACAAAATAGCATTCAATCTGTTTTGCTTCAGCAAAACTGGCTTTCGATTAAAGCAATAATCGTTGTACGGTATACCAAACACATTTAAATCATTTTGTCCGCAAAGCAAGGAAATTATTGCTATAGATAGTGTAGCAGTTGCTGCTATAATTTGAAGTAAAGTTAGTGAAACGCCAGGTAAATCATTAACATATAAAAAAACAATATCGTTTTTTACTAGAAGATCACATAAAACACCAAATATTATAGAAACACATGATGGTAATATACACCAACAAAACTCATTTTTTCGTTGTTTACTTCTTATTTTTTCCCAATTCATACAGGCACCTCGATTTGAAACACTTTTTATAATTATATCATTTATAATCATACAAATCAAGGGCATAAGAACCTTTTAAATAATAAGAACAGCCCCAAGCAATAACTGTTGCATGAGGCTGTAAATATCAAATAAAAATAAGAAATCCCTTAGTAAATGCATCAGGCAGCAAGAACTGTTTCTCGCCTTCCTTGAAGTGAACTATAACATACTTATTGGACTTATACTTTTTGACAACAGTGCCAACACCGAACAGCTTATGCGACACCTTAACGCCGACTTTGACTTTTGAAACGTCAAAGGATTCGGATTCAGTTTTCGCAGGAGCAGAAGGCTTCTTAGGCTTATTGTCAGGGGTAGGTATGCCATACTGTGCAGTAACAAGCTCCTGTTTGTGGTCAGTTGTTGTAACAGCAGCGGCAATAGTGTCTGCTGGAGACGCATTGCTTTCAGGAGCGTCCATAGTTGCCTGCTGATTATAGAATAGCTTCTCGTATTCCTCACGGCGGATAACAGTATCCCAACCACCGATCTCGTCGCTTTCGTGCTTGTCGATGCCCGTATAAACAAGGCTTGCGTCCTCATAACGCTTGAACTTAAATATAGCGTCATTCATAAGACTTGCATTGAATACGCCTATGGAGCACAGCAGCTCGAAGTCCTTGACATCAAGTCCTGTGACTTTTTTGAAAAGTCCCGGTTCCAGCTGAGTGATAACATCTTTCAGTGAACGCTCACGATAGT
>LVAK01000262.1 GCA_001604035.1 Clostridiales bacterium Firm_05 | reverse complement strand
CCCGCCGGGCTTTTCGCCGCAGCGTTTTCCTGTTATTCCCGGATCAGCAAGGCAACGGACTCATCGCCATCATAATTGTCCAAACTCAGTTCGTCTTTCCCGTTGATGATCGGAAGCCTGAATTTGATTGACTTCAGCCATTGTCCGTTTGGCTGTGGAGTTTCATAAATGTGTATCTCCGCAATCAATGTTTGAAATACTTCCTGGCGCTCCTTGTCGGTTAAAACATCATATAGCTTTTCAAATTGGGAAAGAATCCGATAGATGTTATCAGCGCGGACTTTATCTTCTTCAATGGCTTTCTTTTTTGCCCTTGCATCAATCAGGGATGATTCTGCCTGTTCGATTTTATCATACATCCGGTACAGGCGATTATCGAGATCGGCTTTAATCTGAATGAAGTGTTTGTCATCGGGATCAAGATTATCAATCTCATTGATCAGGTTCGATTTTGTTAAATGATATTGTCGAAGGTGCTTCTCATGGGTGGCGATTTCCTGTTCGAGAGCGGATGTATCCACTTTCATTGCGATTTTCTGTTGCATCAGTTTTGCGAATGTGGGATTGCTGACCAGTTTAATGATGATTTCGGTAATAGCCTGATCCATAAGCTTTTCAGGAACTTGTTTTTTATACTCACACTTATGGCCCCGGTCCATACGACGGTGCTTACAGCCGTAATAATAAAAGGGGTTATTCAAGGTGCCATCCTTTTTGCGCTTTGTGGATTTATTGCCATACATTGCCGCGCCGCATACGGGGCAACGAATCAGTGTCGTCAGAAGGTGAACGTGTGTGTTAGGGGCAGGATTGACTTTTTCATATTTTTTTGCCTGAGCGGCCAGTTTTACCTGAGCAGCCTGCCATAGTTCTTCTGAAACAATGCCCTCATGAAGACCGTCCACCAGGAGATAATCATCACTCCAGACAATCTGGTATTCATTCCTGGTTCCGTGAACCTTCTCCGTTTTTCTTCTTCCGTAGGCTATTTTCCCACAATAGACAGGATTCCGAAGGATTTGGCGAATCAGGTTTGAGTTGAACAGCGTCAAAGAACCGTTGTCACGCTGAATTTTGCGGATACCATGATTCTCAAGATAACGGGACAGGCCGTTTGAACCGATTTCAGAATTGACATACCGATCAAAAATGACTCGGATTGCTTCTGCTTCATCTTCGTTGATCTCTAATTTGCCATCCTTTAAAGAATATCCATATGGAGCAAAACCGCCATTCCACCGACCTTCACGGGCTTTCTGGATACGACCTTCCATCGTTTGGATACGTATATTTTCTCTTTCGATTTCCGCTACAGCGGAAAGGACGGAGATCATAAGCTTTCCAGCGTCTTTGGAGGAATCGATACCGTCCTCTACACAGATCAGGTTGACATCATAATCCTGCATAACCTGCAGAGTGGAAAGAACGTCCGCTGCATTCCGGCCAAAGCGGGACAGTTTGAAAACCAGAACGAAAGATACACCGTCTTTTCCGGATTTGATATCTTCCATCATCTGATTGAATTTTGTGCGGCCTTCAATGGATTTTCCAGATTTGCCGGCGTCTTCATATTCTCCGACAATTTCGAAACCGTTAAAATCAGCAAAAGCTTTCAGTCTGGCTCGTTGAGCATCCAGGGAGTAGCCCTCTATCTGCATTGCTGTTGAGACACGGGTATATGTATAGACTTTGGTTGCAGGCGTTTCCAGGGGAGCTGAGAGCTTTTTTGCCATAAGTTTATCCTCCAGAACACAGCAGAGGTTTGGACAACGATTCTGCGTATAATATATCATACCGATTTAAAAAGCGCAACAAAAAAGAAGGGAAGCCTGCGAGAGGCTTCCCTGTATAGATTCAGATGGACGGGGTTTTCCGTTTCCTGCGTCCGGCACAGTTTCTTCACGGTCATCATCCAATTCCAGCACATCAGCGTACTTGGCAATCAGATTCGCCAGAAGATCAGCCAGAGGAGCGTAGATATCCCCGACAGGGGGCTGAGGTTTCATAAGTTGCGTTCACCTCCTCCTTAAAGTGAGGCGAAACAAAAAAAGCGAACACAGTCCGCATAAGAGCATTTCTCCTTTCAATATAGTGGAAACAGGGTCGATTTTCTGCGTGCGTGCGTTCCTGTGCTCATTGACACGCTGGAACGCACGTACGCAGAGTATTGGCTTAATTCTCCCTTATAGCATTCTGCTCAAAGGGATTATCAGTCGGCCAGGCGTTCTGCCATCTGTCAGCGGTTTCCATAGGGAGCCGGAGTTCTGTTCCGATTCCTTTAAAGCCCCTGACCCGACGTCCAGCAGCGTTGTATACGTTACTGTCGCGCTCGATCCCGTATTTATTCAGGTTAGCGATCAGGAAATCACTGAAACTCCGCTGCTTAAGCGGTGTAAAGGCATTTTCCTGACACCAGACCTGATATACTCGATACAGTTCAAGAGAACTGATGGACGCATCCGGATCGAAACGGATATAACCTGTGGATTCCATGAAGGCGATCACGTTGTTGGCATCCTGCTTTACTACATTGCGGTTTGCCTTGGTGCGATCGCTTTCCGTAAAACGGAAGCGGTTTGCAACCAGACGCTGCAAGCCTTCATAGGCCCAGAGAAAGATACCTTCTAGCTCCTGGCACATCTCTTCGGCCAGGTTTGGATTATCCGCACGGTCAGCAGCCTTTTCCTTTGTAGTCAGAATCAGCTGCCGGCGGTAAAAGCCATCACTCCGGTCATACAGGGATTGCAGATCACCGTTGGAAAAAGCGAGCAGCCGGGCGTACATATAGCCCTGATAGCTCTGCTTTCCCTTCCGTTCCAGATCCACCTTGCCTTGAGCGGTCACAAGGGACTTGACATAGTTGGTCTGCTTCAGGGCTTCCATCCGCATATCATCGTCGATCATCAGATGGATATGCTCCAGGTCAGCCCGGGCAAAACGGTTTTCAGACACCTTACCGACACTGCCGTCCTTGGCATTACTATTTCCGAACAGCTTCAGGAGAACAGCGCCGATCTGGCTCTTTCCTTCTCCGCCGTTTCCCTTGATAACCATCATCCGCTGTCCCTTGTTACTGGGAATCAGACAGTAGCCGATGAATTCCTGAAGCGTCAGGATATCCTCCGGATACAGGAGATCATTCAAAAAATGCAGCCAGCGGTCTGGCTTGGCTGCAAGGGGATTATAGTTGACCGGGAAACGGCTTCGGACGATCTCAGGTTTCCTTGCATCAAAGGTTCCGTCCAGCATCAGGGTACCATTGGCCAGATGAATCCGGTCAGACTGCGGAACAAGGCGGTTGGTATACGCCATAATTTTTAACAGTTCCACAATACTGGCGATCTTTTTCGACACATTGGTATGCGCGAAGGGACGGATGATGTTGAAAACAAGCGATTTCAGAAGAGAATGATCATCCAGAACACCCTCCCTGGTGAAAAAGGCGTCTTCGCAATAAACAATGGGATGATTCCGGACAAAGCATTGACAGAACATTGTTTCGTCAATATTCTTTCCGTCATACCAGTCCGGCCACCATTCAGGCCGCTCTGCAGGGGTCTTCTCCATGGGACTTCGCCTTCCTTTCCTGAGCGAGGATCTTTTCGATCCGCTCAATTTCACCGCTGCTGATCAGGTCATAGGCAGTTTCCTGGCGAATGGTTATATCCGCGTCAAACAGATCATCCAGATACTGGCTGACCTGCGGCAAAGCATTACAGGCGTGGGCAAACCGATCACTCCAGGGTTCGTCCATGGTGGCAGGAGCAAACTGCTCCTGTTCCTTCTTCAGCAGGTTTTCGTAACGTACCAGGGCACGGACACACCGCGTTTCCTGGCATTTGAGCTCCGCCTCACGTAGCCGCTCCCCCATGGGGAGAGCGGCTGCCGAAGAAGGAGCGGTAGGGTTGATGTGGAAATCTGCCATGATCTTCCTGGCCGCTTCATAGGGCGGAAGATTGAACAGCTTTCCGACAAAAGCGATCACATCTCCGGATGCATGACAGCCGAAGCAGTGAAAATGATCCGGATACAGTTTCAGGGACGGATGATGATCGTCATGAAAAGGACAGATCATCATGTTATTCCGTCCGACGTTCAGTCCATAAAAGACAGCGGCATCCTTAACTGATACGGCTGCTTTTACAATGGGGAAAGGGTTCACCGAAAAATACCTCCTTAATAATGGTAGTAATTGAGAAAAGAAAAACGCCGGAAGAATCATCTGCCGGCGATTCGGAAAAAGAATCCTTGGGGAACTTCTCATCGCAATGAATTCATCAAGTTCCTCGGTTTTCAGGGATGTAGGAGTACATCCTGCATAAAAATGCTTCGGTTGAGAATGACCGAAGGTTATCAATATTCAATTGTCAGGTTTACCGGGAATCGTGATCACGCTGGATCACTTTACGCCGGGGCGATGCTTCCAGCTCTTTCTGCCGGAAAGCCTTGAGCTGTTCACGGATCGAAGGAGTAATCTCCTTTTCGATCATCCGAATGTTCTTAGAACGGACATCGGATTTGAACAGCCTGTCTTTGATCCAGGCAATCAGCTTTTCGGTGCGCTTCTGGATCATGGAGATTGCGCCATCAAGGTAAGCGTTGACTGCATCCCGGATGGCCGGTTTCAGCTTTCTGTCCGGAGAAGTGTTTTTCTCCTTAAAGGCAGAAAGCGCTCTGACCGTACTGGCCTGAGTTTCCCTGACCACACTCTCAGCAGTAACTTTCACAGCCGAGTCATGGGCTTGTGCAGCAATGCTGCCGATGAACGCCTTTTCATCATCCAGCAGTGAAGCATTGCTGTCGATCTCGGCCTGCTGCTGCATCAGAATCTGGCTGTTCTGAGCCTGCTGAGCCTGGAGACTGGCCAGAGCCTGTTGTTGCTGGGTGATTGCTTCCTGCTGCTGGGCGATTTCAACCTGCTGCGATTCGATGATGTAATCATTTTTCTCGCGGTAGGCCTGACCGCCGTAGATGGGTTCCTCTTCGATGGAAAGGCCATGTTCCTTGCAGACATCAATGAACAGATCCCGGCAAATCGCATCGAAAGTAATCTTTCGATTGTTTTTCCGGTTCGATGGCTCGTTCGGTTTCGGAAGAGGGATTCCCATCAGTTCCAGCGTTTTTTCCTGCTTCGGTTCAATCTCTTCGCCCTTTCCGTTCTTCATATCGAAGACATGGCGCTCGTGGACATGGGGCGTCGTTTCATCCAGATGAAGCGCCCAGTCTAGAATATGCACATGCTCCCCGAAACGGACGTTGAACCGCTCACGATAATCATCGAGCACTTCCAGCAGGACGGACGGCGGGGTTTCACTGCCCTGCTTTCCGATCTGGTAGATCGTTTCCTCCGGGCAGGTCCGCTTGTCTTTCAGCAGATCTTCCACAGTACGGTTCCGTGCGGACTGGCCGCGCTTCCGGTTCCTTTCGTGCTGACCGGCGATATAGGCGGAGTAGCGTTCCGTGTAGAACTGCTTTTCGACATCCGCGAAAGACGGATAATCTCCATGCTGCTGTTCTTCGTGGGAACGCAGACCGTTCTGATAATCCCAGTACATATTCAGATGCGTCCGGGAAGAATCAATGTGGTCGGCATTTTCCGCATCGAATTTCCGGTCGTTGTGCTTGGAACTGTAAGCACCGCTTTTTCCAGCGCGACCGTTATGGCGGGATACCCTTTGAGCTCCCATAGAATTTCACCTCCTTTCTGGGTTGGGATTGTTGGGGCAGAGGGAAGAAGCGGGGGACGCGATCCAGGAGACCTGGCGTTTTACGACAGGTAATACCCAGTACTATGTGTAGTACCCTACGGGCACCACACATGACTGGGCCAAAGGTTTCACCTCTGGACTCTGAGCAAGGGCGCTGCCCTCTGCACTCCCGGCAGGCGTTGTCACCCTGCACCCGACCCAGAGCACTCCGTCTCTGGACTCCGGGCAAGGCCTTGCCTTGCAACCGCGCAGACGCTGCCGCCCTGCACCAGGCCCAGAGGGTTTCCCTCTGGACTCCCTGCCGGCAAA
>LVAK01000098.1 GCA_001604035.1 Clostridiales bacterium Firm_05 | reverse complement strand
AGGGTACGACAGTCCATATGACGATACGGTTTTCCACAGCCGTGATCTGCCGGAGGTAAAAGCTGATCTTCAGAAGCTGGCGTATCTTATTTCAAAGGTAAGAGATATGAAAAGCAAACTAATACCATCAACACCAGAAACAGGATCATCCTCATCTGATAGTGAGTTAAAGCCATTTGAGAAGGCATCAAAGGATGCTTTTTCAACAAGAGTCTATGATGAGATCAATTCAAAGATCGGCGGGAATAATCCCGACCAGTTCCTTTGTCTGCTGATACCGGGCTTGATACTGTATCAGGATGACTATAAATATGACCTGAAAACGGATATAAAGGGACCGGTCATTGAGGCAAACGAATCAAGGCTGGCAAACAAGATGTTCGATCCGTATCAGATGACTAATACCGACAACGGCCGAGCACTTTCTTACCAGTACAAAATGGCACTGGATATGCTGACTCCAAAGATAAACAAGAAGCTTGCTCTGCATAAGAATAAGCTGAGGAGGCTGCTCATATCTCCGTATCCCTATGATTTCGGCGATGGGATCGAGAGCAAATATACTCTTCAGGAGGTATATTTCAAGCTCTATGATGAGTACATGGATGAGCTGTATGAGTGGAAGAAGGTAATTGCCAGAACTAAGGAGGAGCTAAAAAAGCAGCATAACTCCGATGATGATTTTGAGAATGCATACCTGGAATGGTATGAAGATAACGCCGGCGATTATCTCGATAAGATAAATGAGAAGAAAGCAAAGGTGCTTTCAGTATTCTCTCCGAATGATATGAAGATACTGGAGGGAGTCCTTGACAGCGGCTCCGGCGCTGAATTGCAGGAAGCAAGGCAGAATCTATATAACCTAAGGAAGATAACTCCCAACGGCAGTTATATCTATCCTATAAGTTTTGAACCGAAAAACTGGTTCGAGATGATAGGAACATCATTTACTCCGGCCGAGCTGACTGAAAGTCCGGAGAAGATAACCGAAAGTATACAGCGGCTTTCTCTCAGAAGGCTCTCGCTTTACTACAGCATATACGATATAAGCGTTCTCGTTAAGAATGATCTTGGCTCCAAGGAGGTAAATGCTAAAATGGAAAGCTCCATGGCGGCCAGAAAAGAGATAGAGAGGTATTCTGCAAAGCAGCTAAATATGAGCAATGCGTTCAAGGTGCTGATACCTGCACTGGAGATACGTTCAAAGGCCAAGAGCAGCATCAGTGAGCGTGCACTTAAAAAGCTTATATCCGGTGCATTTCTGACAGTTGAAGAAAAGGATATCCCTGGTATCCTTTCGGCAATAAATAATACTACCAGGAAAACACTGAATGTGCAGGATCAGTTCCTTGAGCAGTCAAAGGAACTGACAGAAAAACTCATCAAGCGTATCGAGGAGGAAGCAGTCAATAAGAATAAGCCTGATTCATACGCAAGCCTTCTGAAGCCAATACAGCGGGAGATCGAGAATCTCGATACAGAGCTGGAAAAGCTTTATCAGAAACTGAATGTTTCAACGGCTATACACGAGAATATCTCTGATGACGCATTGACTGAGGAACTTATATCACCTACTCCGCCAAAGGGCTTCACAAGGATAGAATTCCAGACCGATGCTTCAACTCTGGATAAGGTTTCGGAGTATTCATCGTCAGTGTCCAACATCTCTTCTGGCATATCTTTCCTGTTCAACGGAAGGAAGATGAAGAGCACATCCTCGTCCAGCAGTCTTGATTCCCTGGCCAGCAGTGATACAATTGTTCAGATAAGCATGGATATCGCAAAGGTGGGGATCGTTCGTGAATGGTTCAATCCGGGAATATTCTCCCTTACAGGGGATATGTTCAGGCTCAGTGAGACAAGGATCGCACCTGAAAGCGACGATATCAATGACAAGCTTGAAAAGCGCCTTGAAAGAATGAGGGGCACTATTTTCCCATGCTATCCTGTATCTATGGTACTTGCAAGGGATATTCAGATAAAATTCAAATATAAAGGCACACTTTCTGAAGAGGAAAGGGTAATGTTTGAGAGGCATGCCAGCTCTAACGGCAGTTTCCTCTTTTTCAGCGGAAGGGACGAGCATGGAAAGTCCGATGCTGAAGGAGTTCATACCTATTTCTCTGACCAGACCGTTACGCTGAAATTTGATACGACTCAGATCATTGGCTATTATTTACAGGCTACTCCTGCAGATAAGAGTACGTTCCTGAGCGACAGCGGAAAAGACGATTCTTCAATGGCTGATTTCAGTGAGAATTATCGTCAGATAATCGAGAACAATCTGAAAAAACAGCCTTTATGAGTGTGTATATATAAGGGTTATATGACAGTTATTGAGGGAGACGCTTTTTCAAAAGTGTCTCCCTCAAACTTTCAGATTTAAATTCTTCAAAGGTGGATTTCCTGCGATCGACTGGCGTATACCGTTCGGTAAGCCTATTGCTTATCTCTGTATGTATAAATCAAAGAAAAAACAGGGAGATAAAACCTCCCTGTTATATAATTACTTCAGCACAGATTCATGTATAGCAAAGTGCTTCGGGATACCGTGCTCTGTCACAAGATTCAGATCGCCCTGTATCAGCGGCATGAAGTAGTCAAGTGCGAAATCACGGATATTGTTTCCGGCAGAGTTGATATACTCGTCCGGCAGGAACTTCTCCTTGTTTGCGATATCGCTGGCATTTGCGGTCTCGATCTTCACGGTGTATGGGGCATCGGAAATACGCTTGAATACAACGATCTTGCCGGTATTTCCCTTAAGCGCACAGCGTACACCTGCTGCACCTATCTCCTCAGCCTCATCGATGTCGGTCTTTGAGCCGAGGTGTGATGAGCAGCGCTGCATAACATTGAGCTCTATTGAACGAACCTTGCAGCCTATTTCAGATCTTACGATATCCTCAAGATACTTACCGATTCCGGAGAGGTACTTGTGGCCGAAATTATCAACAAGTCCGGACTGAACGCCCTCCGGAACTTCTATACCCTCGGATACAGCAACGATAACCGCCTTGTGCTTTGACAGTTCCTGTCTTACATCACTGAGGAAGCTGTCAAGAGAAAAAGCTCTCTCGGGGACGTAAATAAGGTGAGGAGCAGTCTCGCCCATAGCATGGAGAACAGCGCTTGAAGCTGTGAGCCAGCCAGCGTGACGTCCCATTATCTCAACGATTGTTACAGAAGGGATGCTGTATACGATACTGTCACGGGTTATCTCATGCATAGTTGTAGCTACGTACTTTGCAGCAGAGCCAAATCCGGGAGTATGGTCTGTGATACAGAGGTCATTGTCGATAGTTTTGGGTATTCCTATCACCTTGACATCAAGCTCTATATTTGCGAAGTATTCAGAGAGCTTGTTGACAGTATCCATAGAATCGTTTCCGCCGATGTAGAAGAATGCGCCGATATTGCGCTGCTTCATGGTGTTTGCTATCTTTATGTACACATCCTCGTCCTCATGCCAGTCCGGGAGCTTATAGCGGCATGAACCGAGAACTGTGGAGGGAGTCTGTCTGAGAAGCTCCATATCAGCGTTTGTGAGTATCATGGACTTCATATCAACAAGATGGTTGTCGATCATGCCCTCGATACCGTTGATAGAGCCGAAAATAGCATCTACTGTGGACTCCTTGAGAGCTTCCTTGAAAACACCTACCAGTGAAGCGTTTATCGCACAGGTCGGGCCGCCGGACTGTGCAACTGCAATATTCATCATAATAATTTTACCCCTCTCAGATTGTCATTTATTATAGCCGTTGGGATTGTTCTTCTGCCAGTTCCATGTGTCACGGCACATATCGGCAAGAGTCTTTTCAGTCTTCCAGCCCAGCACGTTAAGTGCCTTATCTGCGTTTGCGTAGCTCTCGGGAAGGTCACCGGGACGTCTGTCGCCGTAAACATGGTTTATCTTCATATCATTTACCTTCTCAAAGGTATCAACGATCTCGGTAACGCTGTAGGGAGTACCTGTGCCAAGGTTGAATATCTCAACGCCGTCATGGCTGAGGACGTAATCTATAGCCTTTACATGGCCTTTTGCAAGGTCAACTACATGGATGTAGTCACGGCGGCAGGTACCGTCGGGAGTGTCATAGTCATTTCCGAATATAGTAAGCTTTTCACGGCGTCCTACAGCTACCTGAGCAACATAGGGCATGAGATTGTTCGGGATACCCTGTGGATCTTCACCGATCTTTCCTGACGAATGAGCACCGATGGGGTTGAAGTATCTGAGGAGAACTACTGAGAGCTCCTTATCAGCCTTTGCAGCGTCTTCCAGTATCTGTTCCATCATCACCTTTGTCCAGCCGTAGGGATTAGTGCAGGTGCCACGCTTCATTTGCTCTGTATAGGGCACAGGATTCTCCTCGCCGTAAACTGTAGCGCTGGATGAGAAGATGATATTCTTAACACTGTATTCCTGCATACACTCAAGAAGTGTGAGAGTGGTGTCGATATTGTTCCTGTAGTAGAGGACTGGCTTTGCTACCGATTCGCCTACAGCCTTAAGGCCTGCGAAATGGATAACAGCGTCGATCTTATTCTCCCTGAAAACAGCTTCAAGCTTTGTCTTGTCCTTGATATCGACCTCATAAGCCTTTACGGACTTTCCTGTTATTTCCTCTATTCGTTTTACTGCTTCGGGACAGCTGTTTGAATAGTTATCTGCTATTACCACATCATAGCCTGAGTTTATCAGCTCAACTGCTGTATGTGAACCGATATATCCGGCACCGCCGGCAAGTAATATTGTCTTCATACTAACCTCACAAAAATGTTATTGCGGAAATATCCGCTATTTAATTATAAATGAATATGCTGTCTTTGTCAAGTGACGGCAATAAAAAAGGGACTTGAAAAAAGTCCCGTTAATATATCGTGCGAAAGTTTATTTAGCGCCTTTTCTCAGTAAAACAGCTGCAACTGTCTTGAACATGAGCTTGATATCAAAGCGGACGCTTCTTTTCTGTATGTACTCGATATCAGTGTCTACCCATTCCTCAAACGGCATATCGCTTCTGCCCTCTGTCTGGCAGATACATGAGAGACCGCCCTTTACGAGGAGCCTGTCCATATGCTGAGGGGTATAGAGCACTACTTCTCTTGGAAGAGGGGGGCGTGGTCCGATAATGGACATATCGCCCTTGAGTACGTTGAAGAGCTGAGGCAGCTCATCGATAGAGGTCTTTCTGATGAATTTACCGATCTTGGTTATTCTCGGATCATCATCGCTCTTGAAAGCAAGTCCATCGCTCTTATTCTCCTTCTGTACCTCGGCGAATTTAGCCTCTGCGTCGATACACATAGAGCGGAGCTTATACATCTTGAACGGCTTGCCTTTTTTGGTGAATCTCACCTGAGAGAACAGGGGATTGCCTCTGTCACCGCAGAAGATTATAAGGGCGATAACGCCCAGAGGTATTGCCAGTATGAGAAGTGCTATAAGAGAAGCGAAGATATCAAAAGCTCTCTTCACAAATTCATAGAACTTACCGCCAGCAGGTTTTACCTTCGAGTATCTGAGAGTTTCCTCAACACCTGTGCTCAGCTTTTTGAGAGCTTTTTCGTCAAAATCGAGAACAGGATAGTTGGTTATACCCTCAGGTTCATTTTTCATTTTGTTCAAAGTGACTTCATTGAACTCTTCCTCAGAAAGAACATCCTGCTGAGATTTATACAACATTGCTTCCATGTTCCTCCTCCCTTCTGATAAAAAGAAGTAAGAAATAATTAACCACCCAGTGTTTGTGTACGAACATTATATCATATGGTTTATTGTATGTCAATGCTTAAAAGTCGATTCCAGCATTTGCATTTTGATAAATTTAACAACATATTTTTGACGTATAGAAAACTTTTTATGCATTTATCCTCACTGTAATAACTACATTTTTTATTTTAGCACAAACCATATCAAAAATCAAGTGATATTTACACTTTTGTCTACTTTTTCTATTTAACTATAAACAGGCGGTATTCATTGCACTGTTAGCTACTATCAGTATAACTAATTAGCCGATAATAGCAGCAATATCTGCAAAGATGTCTTCAACAGAACGCATTTCACCGTCAGCTGAACACTCTATAACGTTCCAGCCAAGGCGCTCTGCACAATAATCTGCTGCATTTGACGAACGGTGGAGGTAATC
>LVAK01000097.1 GCA_001604035.1 Clostridiales bacterium Firm_05 | reverse complement strand
TTGCACGGCAGGTCGGACAACCTATGGAATTGATATAAAGCTCGATATTCTTTATCTCAAGCCTGTCAAGTATGGTCTTTGCAAGGGAAATTACCTCTGCATCCGCAGCCGGTGACTGGCTTCCTGCCATTTCAAGTCCGAACTGGTGGAACTCACGGAGACGGCCTGCTTGCGGTCTTTCATGGCGGAAGCATGAAAGTATATAGAATACTCTCTGCGGAAGAGCTTCATTGAGCATTCCGTTCTGGAGCATTGCACGGATAGTGCCTGCTGTTCCCTCCGGGCGAAGTGTAAATTCAGTTTCCTTTGCCTTGACTGTATACATTTCCTTCTGAACTACATCAGTTGTCTCTCCAACAGAACGCAGGAATAGGTCAGTATTTTCAAAGGTGGGGATCCTTATCTCAGAGAAACCAAAGCTCTCGGCTGTCTCTCTTGCTATCTTTTCAACGGTATACCACTTGTGGATATCCTTAGGAAGAACGTCTTCGGTACCGTTGGGGCGTTTGATATTCTGTGCCATATTTTCTCAGCCTTTCATTTTTTTCAGGAACGTCAAGATGCATATTTTTTGTATACATATTTAAAATGTATACGCTAATACGACTAAAGTCTCTTATACATGAAAATTGTCCCTGTAGAGGGACAATTCGTATGTCAGATGCTCGGGTTGCCGACTTCACGCCAATCAAGATCTCCTCTTTCAAGGGCAAGTATCAGCGCTTCAGCAGTAGCAATATTTGTTGCAACAGGCACATTATGAACATCACAGAGTCTGAGCAGGTTCATTCCGTGGACGTCTGTTGCCTTAGGATTTATAGGATCTCTGAAGAAGAGAAGAACGTCTACCTCGTTGCATGAAAGGAGGGCAAGTATCTGTTCTGCTCCTCCCTGTCCGCTGAGGTATCTCTTTATCGGCAGGCCTGTAGCTTCACTTACCTGTTTTCCTGTTGTATTTGTTGCTATGAGCGTATGCTTGGACAGTATACCGCAGTAAGCACTGCAGAACTGGACCATAAGCTCTTTTTTTGCATCATGTGCAATGATCGCTATCTTCATTATTCGTTCCTTTCCCCGCAATGCGGCATATATTTCTTTTTCAAGATGTTTTTACGGTCAGCGGAACAAACTCTCCGCCCAGTCTCTTTGAAATAGCATCGAATGCCTTAAGAGCTTCTGAATCAGTCGGGATCGGATTTCCTTTACCTGTAGCTACTGTCATCTTGAAATCATCAGGGATAACGCCGATAAGCTGTACGCCGACCTTGTCGATGATCTCATCCAGGTTGGTTACGAGGGCGTTACCGATGACCTTTTTACTTACTTTATTTATAACGAGTCTCTGGCTCTTGTTACCTCTGTTGTAGAACTCATCCGACATAAGAGCTGCATCACGTATGCAGACCTGATCCGGAGTAGAAACAACAAGAATGAGGTTAGCCTGCTCAACGATATCGAAAACATGAGAATTGATGCCGGCACCTGTATCTATGATAATGTACTCAAAGTACTTCTTTATCGAACGGCATATATCATAGATCTGCTCTGCGGAAACGCTTGTAAGAGTCTTCGGAGCACAGAGAAGGCTGAGATTTGAGGCCATAGGCACCTGACAAACTGCTTCAAGCGGCTGTTTTTTTCCAGAAAGAACGTCTCCCAGGTCATACTTTATCTCATTTTCCATACCGAACATGATATCAAGACATCTGAGTCCGAAATCCAGCTCGATGAGAAGTGTTCTGTGTCCCTGTTTTGCAAGAGTGTAGCCAAGACCGGCACATACTGTCGATTTACCAGTACCGCCTTTTCCGGATGTTACTGTAATGATTTTAGACATATCATTTCCTTTCCGATATCCACAAGCCAGAGCAGTATAGCTGCTGAACGGCACCGGACTCTAAAAAATTCATAATAATTACCTACGCTATATTATACCACAAAAAGCCCTACTTGTCAAAGATGTTTTTTGTGCAAAAAACAAAATTGTGCATTTCAATACTTTTGTACATTTGTGCTTGTGCAATTTGCACAAGTCATTTGTTTATGCTATCCAGAATTTTACCTACAGTCTTTTCAATATTACAGCCATTTTCATCAATCACTACATCGGCGTATTTTTCATATAACTGCGTTCTTTCGTTATATAGTTCAATCAATCGCTGGCCTTTTCTTATGACCACGCCACGATTTTTTATGTTACCAAGACGGTAACGGAGCTTTCGGTAATCCAGTTTGAGATAAACTATCGTTCCGATATCGGCAAGATGCTTCATAGCCTGCTTGCCGTAGACTACGCTTCCGCCGGTAGCGATAACGCATTTCTCAGCCTTCAGACGGCTGCAAACACGGTTTTCCGTCTCTATGAAGCCGTCTATACCACGCTCTGAGATGATATCTCTGAGCAGCTTCTTCTCCTTTTCCTGTATGACAAGATCTGTATCAACGAATTTATAGCCCAGTATTTTCGCAAGTATAACTCCAACTGTGCTTTTTCCCACACCGGGCATACCTATGAGTACAATATTATTTTTCAAGTGCATTTTCCTTTTTTATCAGATTCCGGAATTGCTGCGGTGAACAATATCCATTACATTAATTTTACCCCTTTTGGAAGAATATGTCAAGTACGAAGTCCACCATATATTGCGATTATTTAGTATGTACACTATAATTTGACAAATATCAGCATATATGATAACATTGTTACAGGAGGTGCCGCAATGAACAAAAATCCTTTCCCCTTTTCAAACGACAACAAGCGGTATCATACCCTTAACTATCACAATAAAAAAGTTTTCGGGAGCAGAGTCCAGAAGGCAGTGCTTGAATGCGGCTTTACCTGTCCGAATATCGACGGTTCCAAGGGCACCGGAGGATGTATCTTCTGTGACGGCGGCAGCGGCTATTTCACCCGCCCCGGCCTTTCAGTCACAGAACAGATTGCCTCAGAGACCGAGCGCATCCGCAGCAAATTCGGAAACGTTCCCGTGATCGCCTATTTT
>LVAK01000096.1 GCA_001604035.1 Clostridiales bacterium Firm_05 | reverse complement strand
CCGCAGTCTATCTGTATAGTGGAATTCTGTATATATATGCTCCTGCGCTTATTGTAAAGCTCATGGAGCTCTTCCTTGGTGGAGCTCATAACTATGGGGCGGTTCTCGTCGTCTTTTATGCGCTCATAGCAGGTCTCAAACGGAACGTCAAGGAATACTACGGCGCTTCCGGCAGCTTTTGCGGCAGCGGCAGTATCCGGATTCAGCATTGCTCCGCCTCCGCAGGCGGCAACAACTGTCTTTCCGCAGAGAGATCTCACTATCTCCGCTTCTGTCTTACGGAAGAAGGGTTCGCCCTTCTGCTCGAATATCTCCGGTATTGTCATATCAAGTGTCCTGACTATCAGGTCATCGGTGTCGGTGAAGCCGCAGCCGATCTTTTTCGCTGCAAGCTTGCCTACAGTGGTCTTTCCGCAGCCCATGAAGCCGCATAAAAAAACAGTCATAGTATCCTCCGTTATTTCTGGTTCATTGCGTTCACAGCTTCTTCTACCTCTGTGATTATCTTTGCTACGGCCTCAGCAGGGAAGCTTCCGCCGTACCATATCTCATGCGCCTTTACCGCCTGATATACAAGCATAGCTGTTCCGCCTACAGCCGTTTTGCCCATAGCTCTTGCCTTTTTCATAAGCAGTGTTTCTGTGGGATTATAGATAACATCGAAAACGCTTCCGCTGTTCTCGATAACGCTGTCGCTTACGGCGCAGGCCTCTGTTTTCGGGTACATACCTACAGGCGTGGCGTTTATCAGCAGGTCGAAGCTGCCTTCAAGTGAGGCGATATCTGCGATCTGTACTGAAGCGCCGTGGCATTTTTCCTGTATCTCGGCCATGAGCAGCTTTGCGTTCTCTGTGTCCTGGGGAATCACTGCGAGAGTGATATCTCCTCCGTGGAGGGCGGTCTCGATAGCGATCATTCTGCCTACTCCTCCACAGCCAAGTATAGCCACTTTCCCGTTTATAGGAAGTCCCTCTGCTGAGCGGAGAAATCCGTCGCAGTCTGTATTGTATCCGATAAGTTTTCCGTTGTCGTTCTTTATGCAGTTTACCGAGTTGTATCTCTTTGCGCTGTCGCCAAGCTCGTCCATAAGCGGTATAACAGCCTGCTTATGTGGGATAGTAACATTCATTCCCATATGTCCGCTGATGAGCGGACGGTCGGAGGCTATATCCTCCGGAGCAATGTCTAAAAGGGAGTATTCACCTGCAAATCCGCTGAGAGCGAATAGCTTCTCATGGATGAGGGGGGACATGGAATGTCCCAGAGGATGTCCGGTAAGTGCGAATTTATTCATATATAGCAGCCCCTTCAAGTGTAGCTAAATTTTCAACGTTGTATGCGGATACACCGGTGAGAGTCTTTCTTACAAGGCCTGTAAGAGTTCTTCCGGGACCGAATTCAACGAATCTGTCTGCACCTGCTGCCTGCATTGCTGTAAGTTCAGCAGTGAAGCGTACAGGCGATACGATGTGCTTTGCAAGCAGTGATGCCATATCTGAGAAGTCTGTCAGCTCGTCGCCGGTAACGTTTGAGTAGTACTTTACGTTCGGCTCAGCGAAGGTGATGTTCTTTGCTGTCTCATAGAACAGGTCTGCGGCAGGCTGCATGAGCTTTGAATGGAAGGCTCCTGCTACCTTGAGAGGGAGAACTCTTGCCTTCTTTTCTGTGAAGACGGGAGTTACCTCCTCGATGCCCTCGGGAGTTCCTGCGATTACGGTCTGGAGAGGTGAGTTGTAGTTTACGGGCACTACATATTCCTTTGCAGCAGCGCATACCTCTTCAACAACTGAGGCCTCCACCTTTACTACAGCAGCCATTGCACCCTTTGTCTGGGTAACAGCCTCTTCCATTGCAGCAGCTCTTGCCTTTATAAGGCGGAATGCGTCCTCCAGGGAGATCATTCCGGAAGCATACATTG
Source organism: Clostridiales bacterium Firm_05 (assembly GCA_001604035.1). Classification (GTDB taxonomy): domain Bacteria; phylum Bacillota; class Clostridia; order Oscillospirales; family Ruminococcaceae; genus Ruminococcus. The sequence goes on along the minus strand of LVAK01000096.1, from coordinate 5,995 downwards.
CTGCGTATTCGCCAAGGGAGTGTCCGGCAACTCCGTCAAAGGTGTAGCCTTTGGCCTGAGCAGCCTTGAGGCAGATTATGGATGTTGCCATTATTGCCGGCTGGGAATTGATAGTACGGCCCAGCTCCTCGGCTGAAGCTTCGAGGCAGATCTTCTCAAGATCCATGCCAAGAATATCAGAGCCTGCTGTGTAAACTTCCTTGAGTTCAGGCATTGCAGAGACAATGTCTCCTCCCATGCCTGGTACCTGTGCGCCTTGTCCGGAAAATAGTGAAATTGTCATAATTAGTCAGTTCCTTTCTGTGTGTTATACACAATGTAATGTTTTGGCTAACGGATATCCCCAGTATTTTTTGTGCAAAAAGACGATATTTTATTTTTAAGACGATAAAGTAATAAAATATCATTGCAAAAAAACCGGAAATGATTTACAATATAAATATGTGGGCAGTGATGTCCATATATACTATAACACATTTTTTTCAGTTTTACAACTGTATTTTTACAATTTACCATTTTAAGGAGACTGATCAATGGGTATAAACATTCTGGGAATGGGAAGATATGTCCCTGAACAGGTATTGACAAACGACGATTTTACCCGTTTCATCGAGACCAACGATGAATGGATTAGAACACGTACAGGTATAGTCAGCAGACCTATGGCCGGTTGGGAGCCTACGTGGTATATGGGTAAACAAGCTGCTCTCAAGGCGATCGAAAACGCCGGGATAGATCCAAAGGATATCGGCCTTGTTATCTCTACAACGGCTACCGCCGATTTCCATACCCCCAGTATGGCAAGCATCATCCAGAATGAAACAGGTGCTGTTAATGCGGGAGCATTCGACCTGAACGCTGCTTGTACAGGATTTGTGTACGCTATGGATACAGCGGCAAAATTCCTCAGCACTGACCGGGATATGAAGTACATACTCATTGTTGCAAATGAATCGCTGTCACGATTCCTCGATTTTACAGACCGTGGTTCCTGCATCCTCTTCGGAGACGGTGCAGCAGCTGCTGTCGTTGAATACAGTGATAAGCTCTATTCATCCGTGCTTGGCTCAGAGGGAGCAGGCGGTAAATTTCTCTATGCACGTTCTATGCAGGTCGCTCCTGAAGTTGCCTGCCAGCCGCCGGAGGACTTCTCTTCGGATTATGAGGAACTGCCGCTGCATAAGCTCCACCAGGACGGCAAGGATGTATATAAATTCGCAGTTCAGGCTCTTCCGAGATCGTTTGAGCTTGCTGCCGGAAAGATAGGCGTGACCAAGGACGATATAGACTGGTTCATCCCTCATCAGGCAAATATCAGGATAATTGAAACTGCCGCAAAGAAGCTTGACGCTCCTATGGATAAGTTCATCATAACCCTTGACCACTACGGAAACACCTCAAGTGCTTCTATCCCGCTCGCACTCAGCGAGTCGATCGACAAGGGCATCATAAAGCGTGGCCAGAAACTGGCTCTCATAGGCTTCGGCGCAGGTCTTACCTACGGCGGCATCATTATTGAATACTAAGGGAGTAAAATTTATGAAAACAAGGATCACAGAACTTTTAGGCTGCAAATATCCTATCATACAGGGCGGTATGGCATGGGTAGCTGAGCATACGCTGGCTTCATCTGTGTCAGAGGCAGGCGGTGCCGGCATCATTGCCGGCGGAAATGCTCCTATAGATTATCTTCGTGAGCAGATAAGACTTTGTAAAGAGAAGACTTCCAATCCCTTCGGTGTAAATATCATGCTCATGAGCCCGAATGCAGATGACCTGGCTCAGATCGTAATAGACGAGAAAGTGCAGTTCGTTACCACCGGAGCAGGAAATCCCGGAAAATACATCGAGGCATGGAAAAATGCCGGCGTAAAGGTCATACCTGTAGTCCCTTCCGTTGCTCTTGCAAAGAGAATGGAAAGAGCCGGCGCTGACGCAGTCATCGCTGAGGGTACTGAATCAGGCGGACATATCGGCGAGAATACAACCATGTGTCTTGTGCCTCAGGTAGTTGACGCAGTTGAGATACCTGTTATCGCTGCCGGCGGTATCGCTGACGGAAGAGGTATGGCTGCTTCGTTCATGCTGGGCGCAGAGGGCGTTCAGATCGGTACACGCTTCCTCGCTTCCGAGGAATGCCAGATACATCCTGTTTTCAAGGATCTTGTATTAAAGGCAAAGGATACTGACAGCGTTGTTACTGGACGCTATACAGGCCATCCCTGCCGGAATGTAAAGACAAAATTTGCAAAGCAGCTTGCGAAGGGCGAGACTGACGGCACACTCTCTCCGGAGGAGTTCGAGAAGCTGACAGTAGGTGCTCTCCGCCGTGCGGTTGTTGATGGAGACATTGAAAGCGGTTCTTTCCTCTGCGGCGCTATTGCAGGTATGATAAATGATATAAAGCCATGTGCGGAAATAGTCAGGGAGATCAATGACGGCGCTGAAAAGCTGTTGAAATTATGATCTGTCCGGACTGATAAGGTTCAGTTTTTTATTGATATATATTATGGAGGTAATTTATGGCAACAGCATTAATAACAGGCGCTTCTCAGGGAATCGGAGCGTGCATCGCAAAAAGACTTGCTAAGGATGGCTTCGATATAGCCGTCAACCACTACCCCAGTGAAGGAGATAAGGCAAAAGCTGTTGAAGTTGCTGAAGAGTGCAGAGCTTTCGGCGTAAAAGCTGAGATCTTTGCCGCAGATGTTTCAAAGCTTGAGGACTGCGAGGCTATGGTAAAGGCAGTCAAGGAAACTTTCGGTTCTATCGATGCCCTTGTAAACAATGCAGGAATCACTAAGGACAAGCTCCTTGCACGTATGACAGAGGATGAGTACGATGCAGTCATCGCAGTAAACCAGAAGAGCATTTTTAATATGCTGAAGAATACCTGCCCGGTCATGATGAAGCAGAAATTCGGCCGTATTGTCAATGTTTCTTCTGTTGCAGGACTTTACGGAAATCCGGGACAGATCAACTACTCGGCTTCAAAGGCTGCTATCATCGGCATGACAAAGACTATTGCCAAGGAGTACGGCAAGAAGAATATCACCTGCAACGCTGTTGCTCCGGGACTTATAAGGACACCTATGACAGATGTGCTCAGCGATGAGATAAAGGCAAAAATGCTGGATGCAGTTTCACTGAAGCGCTACGGTGAGCCTGAGGAGATCGCTTCTGTTGTATCTTTCCTTGTTTCTGATGACGCTTCTTATGTTACAGGACAGGTGATAGAGATATCCGGCGGCCTCGCAATGTAATGGATGGATATTTAAATTTTTGGTTTGAAAGGAATAAATATGAGCAGACGAGTCGTTATAACAGGAATGGGAGCAGTTACTCCCCTCGGAACAGGCGTTGATAAATTCTGGGAGGGGATAAAGGCAAATAAGATCGGCTTTTCATTCATCGACAGCTTTGATACTGAAAGAACAGGCGTTAAGATCGCTGGGATCGTTCGTGATTTCAACGATGAGGATTACTATGGTATGAAAGGCTACTTTGATAAGAAGGAAGCACGCCATATGGACAGATTCACAAAGTTTGCATTAGTGGCGTCAAATGAGGCTCTGAAGGATGCGGGAACGGATTTCAAGGATATTGATCCTTACCGAGCCGGTGTGATAGTCGGTTCGGGTATCGGTGGTATAGACTTTACCCTCTCTGAATATGATAAGTACCTTGAAAAAGGTCCGAACAGGATATCAGCATTTTATATCCCTATGATGATAAGCAATATGGCTGCAGGTACTATATCTATGAAGACCGGCTTCAGAGGAGCAAATTTTGATATCACTACTGCCTGCGCTACGGCTACACATTCTATCGGAGAAGCCTTCCGTAAAATCAAGGACGGTTACCTTGATGTGGCTCTTGCCGGAGGTACAGAAAGCACTAATGTTGAATTCACATTCGCAGGCTTTTCCAATATGAAGGCACTCAGCAAATCCGGAGACCTGGAAAGAGCTTCAATACCCTTCGATAAGGAAAGACACGGCTTCGTTCTCGGTGAGGGAAGCGGTATCGTAGTCCTTGAGGAGTATGAGCACGCCAAGGCCAGAGGTGCTAAGATATACGCAGAGGTGGCAGGTTACGGCGCTACCTGTGACGGATACCATATGACCTCGCCTATGCCTACGGGAGAAGCCGCAGGAATGGGCATGACTCTTGCTATGCAGGAGGCAGGGCTTGAGCCTGCCGATGTGGATTATATAAATGCTCACGGTACTTCCACGGGACTTAATGATAAATACGAGACTTCTGCAATAAAGCTTGCCTTCGGTGATGAGGCATATAACGTGAAGATCAATTCCACAAAGTCTATGATCGGTCATCTCCTCGGAGCTGCCGGCGGAGTTGAGGCTGTAATATGTGCAAAGTCAATACAGGAAGGCTTTATCCACCGCACTATCGGCTATAAGGTACCGGATGAGGAGTGCGATCTCAATTACTGTACAGAAAGCAATATCCAGCAGGAGGTGCGTGCTGCACTTTCAAATTCACTTGGATTCGGCGGACATAATGCAACACTCTGCTTCAAGAAAATATAACAAAGGAGAATCATCGAATGGAGAAGATCTACGGCCAGTTTGACATTGAAACTATCGAAAAACTTGCAGACATCGTCGGAAGCAAGGAGCTTTCCGAACTCACCCTTACAGACGGAGACAAATCTATAACTATAAAGGGCAAGAGGATACTTCCTCCGCCGCCGGCTGCACCTATGGCAATGCCGTTTGCGGCAGCTCCGGTACAGTCAGGTCCTGTTCCGGCTGATCACGCTCTCTCTGAAAGCGAAGCAGCTATGGCAGGGGAGATCAGCGGAAATATGGTCAAGGCTCCTATAGTAGGAACTTATTATGCCGCTCCTTCACCGGATAAGGCTCCTTTCGTAAAGGTCGGAGATGAGGTCAAGAAGGGCGACGTTATTATGATAATCGAGTCCATGAAGCTCATGAACGAGATCCAGTCTGAATATGACGGAGTTGTTGACAAGATCCTTGTCAGCGACGGCGAGCCCGTTGAGTACGATCAGCCTGTAATGATAATCAGGTAATGAAGTTGTCTGACCTGAAATATATCACGCAGGATAACATCGATGAAGTGCATATCAATGTTACATCTGCGGATATGTTTTCTGAAGTAAGCGATTTCAATACACATATGCTCCGTATGCAGAGGAAAAGAGTCAGCTTCCTCAGAGATTACGGATTCATGCTGCTTCTGAATATAATACTGACACCCGCCGGTTTTCTGGGACTGAATAAGGATAATTCGCTTATCTACAGGTTCGGCGGCGAAAGGGTAACGCCCTGCTTCCTTATGATACTGGCCTTTGCAGCCGTCTTCGGTTACTTCATCATGTACCGGAAAAGCTATGAATGGACGGTCGGGGCACTTATAACAGGTGTTATCCTTATCCCGGTGAATTATATTTTCGTCCTTAATACGGCGGTGAACGGTATTATCCTGCACCTTATGCAGAAGATAGACAGCAGTATAAAAGATGAGGCAGGTTATCCGCATTTTGCCCAGCTCAAGACGTCATATATACGTGACGAGGAGAATGCTGAGGAAGGTGGTATGGATGATGCAGAACTGGCTTACAGCTTTGATAAATTCAGGATAAAGCCGGAGGATGATATGGGAATGCTGGCTGAAAATGATATTGGGGAAATAAAAAAATGAGCTGGAAATACATTACTCCGGAAGTGATACGGTCCGGAAAATTTGTTGCCAAGAATATTGAACAGTATGAAGAGGCAGTGGAGTACAATAAGCAGATGACGCTTAAACAGCCTCTGAAATACAAATGGTATGCTGTGCGTGAGATATATATGCTGCTGAATGTGATAGCATATCTCATGGCTCTGTGTCTTTATCTGAAGCCTATAATCTTCAAGGGCGTGGGCGGTATCAATATCGCTGCTGCTCTTATCGCAGGCGCAGGATATTTTTACCTGCTGTGGAGATATATAATACCGGATGCCGG
>LVAK01000095.1 GCA_001604035.1 Clostridiales bacterium Firm_05 | reverse complement strand
ACCCCTGATCCAGGCGTTACTCCTGATCCAGGCGTTACTCCTGATCCGGGTGTTACTCCCGATCCAGGCGTTACTCCCGATCCAGGCAATACTCCGGATACCGGCGGCGGAGATTCCAGCGTAGAAGAATGGTAAATTAAAGGCTTTACCACGTATGTGCGGTACTCATACAGAATATTTATGACAGTTATTGAGGGAAACCCTTTTGAAAACGGGTTCTCCCTCAAACTCCCTTCCTAAAACTTTCAGTTTTGATTTTTCCCCAGATAGGACGCAACCCATGTATTGCTACATGGGCTTTTTTATTATCTTGCGTCCTATCTGTGGAAAAATAAGATTAAAAGTCTTTGGAAAGGGGTTCGGGGAAGAACCTTTCCTCAGAAAGGTTTTCCCCGAGTAATTGCCATATACTTTTGTATAAATACCGCACATACGTGGTAAAGCTTTATTGTTAACATGAAAAAACCGGAACAGTTCGTGAGGAGCTGTTCCGGTATTTTTTTATTCCTGTTCGCCGAAAATACGTATCGCCTTCATCATTATCGCACATTCAAGGCGCTTCTTTTCAAGCTGACATGAGATCTTATGAGCATTATGAATATCGCCCATATACTGATAGTTATTGGCGTTGCAGCCGCCGCTGCAATAGAACTTTGCCCAGCACTTCTTACAATCAGGCTTTGAATATACATGGGCAGAAGCGAACTCCTTCTTCATCTCCTGATCGAAGGTTCCCTCATCGATGTTGCCCATTTTGTACTCATCGATACCTACGAACTGATGGCAGGGGTAAATATCTCCGTCGGGAGTAATGGCTACATAGTCATTTCCGCAGCCGCAGCCACGAAGTCTCTTTATAGCGCAGGGTCCCTGATCGAGATCAAGCATGAAGTGGAAGAAATTGAATTTCTTTCCGGCTTTTTCGTTGTCGATGATCTTCTTTGCAAGTATCTCGTACTCCTTGAATACTGCCGGAAGATCCTTCTCGGTAAGAGCATACTCATCAGAATCACCTACTACAGGCTCAACTGAGATCTGATCGAAACCTGCATCATAGAGTGCAAAAACATCGTTTGAGAAATCGAGGTTCTTGTTTGTGAAGGTACCTCTTACATAGTACTCCTTGTCGCCTCGTCCCTCAACCAGCTTTTTGTACTTGGGGAGTATCATATCGTAGCAGCCCTGTCCGTTGGGAAGCACACGGAAATAGTCGTTGACCTCCTTGCGTCCGTCGATAGAGAGCACAACGTTTGACATTTCCTTATTTATGAAGTCTATCTTCTCATCATCAAGGAGAAGGCCGTTTGTGGTTATAGTGAAGCGGAACTTCTTTCCGTACTCAGCTTCACGGGAACGTGCGTACTCAACTATCTGCTTTACCACCTTGAAATTCATCAGCGGTTCACCGCCGAAGAAATCCAGTTCCAGATTCGGTCTGTCACCGGAATTTTCAAGGAGAAAATCTATAGCGTGCTTTCCTGTCTCATAGGACATGAGCTTTCTGCCCTTGCCGAAGTCACCTGTTGAGGCGAAGCAGTACTTGCAGCGGAGCTGGCAGTCATGAGCAATGTTCAGGCACATTGCCTTTACCGGTGAAGCAACGGAGTATTTTGCGTATTTCTCATAATCATCGTCTGAGAAGAGTATCTTATCGTTATACAGCTCAACTATCTCCTCGTAGCAGCTCTCGATATCTTCCCTTGAATATGAGCGTGAAAGCTTCTCTATCACCTTCTCAGGACATTTTTCCTCAAAGGGAGGCTCAACGTTGTCAAGGAGGTCGTATGTAAGCTCGTCCACGATATGAACGCCGCCGCTGTTTACATCGAGAACGATGTTGAATCCGTTCAATTTATACTTGTGTATCATACATCTGCACCCTTTCAATGCTCCGCATCTTAGTTTCTAAAAAAATATGAGGCAGTTCATACCGCCTCAGATAGATATTTTTCGTTTACCGCCAGATTATCTCTCACACTTCTGGTTAGCAACTGTGCAAGATGTCTTGCAAGCAGACTGACATGAAGCCTGGCACTTGCCGCAGCCGCCCTTCTTAGCGGACTCCTTAAGGTTTGCCTTGTTGATTGTCTGAATGTGTTTCATTAACTTTTCCTCCCTGTTTTCTATTCGGCCGGCTTAGCCGGTTCTTTAACTTGAACACATTATATCATATATCCGGAAATAATTCAATAGTCTTTTTCTCCATTTTCTTCTCATTCACCAATTTTTGTGATTTTAAACAAGAAAATTGGTTGAGCAATCGTTTTAATTGTGAAGCGTTCACGAATTGTTCATATTTTCATCATTCATCAAGCTCGATAAGCTTTTCAAAATCATCATCTATCTGCTGTTTGAGCTGTTCTATCTCTGTACATTTGCTGTTCATCAGCTCGTAGTCGCTGTAGACCTCTTCGTGGCTTATCTCCTCATTGAGTGCATCGATGCGAGCCTGGAGCTCGTCTATCTCCTTTTCAAGACGTCGCATCTCATTTTTCCTTGCTGCGTCAGCACTTCTCTGCTGCTTACTGCGGTATGTTTTTGCAGACTTTTCCTTTGCTGCCTCCGCAGCCTTTGCGAACTTCTCAGCATCTGCGATACGCTTCTGTTCAGCCTGCTCCTCACGGAGTACATCAAGGTACTTCTCAAAGCCGTAATTATGCTCACGGTATCCGCCATCAGTCAGTTCAATAAGGCGGTCAGCTATTTTGCTGAGAAGATAGCGGTCATGCGAAACAAAAATTATCGTTCCGGTATACTCCTGAAGCGCCTCCTCAATAGCCTCCTTTGAGCTGAGATCAAGGTGGTTCGTAGGCTCATCGAGGATGAGCACATTTCCGTGCTCCTGCATCATTATGGCAAAACACAGCTTTGCACGCTCGCCTCCGCTGATAACGCCTGTTTCCTTGAATACGTTTTCACCGATGAGGCGTACCTGTGCCAGCAGGCTTCTTACTTCCAGCTCTGACATTGAAGGATAGCGGCTGTGTAGCTCTTCCATTACGGTCAGCTCACGGTTAAGGTTAGTGCTCTCCTGCTCAAAGTAGGATATCTTTATATTGCTGTTCCAGCGTACAATGCCCTTGTGGGGGAGCTGTTCCTGTATAATCCTCAGGAGAGTGGACTTGCCGATGCCATTGTCGCCTATAACGCCTATCTTTTCACCACGGCGGACGTCAAAGCTTATCTCGTCAACAAGAGTTTTTCTTGCTGCCCCTTCTCCCACAGAAATATCTATCCCCTTTACCTTGAGCACCTCCTGGGGAGGCTCAACGGCATAGGTGAAATGTATCTTTGCAGACTTTGTATCATGTACAGGGCGCTCTATGCGCTCCATTTTTTCAAGCTGTTTCCGGCGGCTCTGAGCCATTTTTGTGGTAGAAGCACGGACGAGGTTCTTTGCAACATAGTCCTCAAGCTGAGCTATCTGCTTCTGCTGCTGTTCGTATTCCTTCTCACGGCGTACATCGTTCTCCTCACGCTGACGGATAAACGCTGAGTAGTTTCCCCTGTATCGTGTAAGTGTTCCACGCTCTATCTCGCATATGGAAGTGCAGAGGCGGTCGAGGAAATAACGGTCATGAGAGACTATCAGCACTGCCCCACGGTATGAGCGCAGATAATCCTCCAGCCACATTATGGTCTTGAAGTCAAGGTGGTTCGTAGGCTCGTCCAGTATCAGCAGATTCGGTTCTTCAAGGAGCAGTCTCGATATGCAGAGACGTGTCTTTTCACCGCCGCTGAAGCCTGAAACTGTCCTGTTCAGTTCCTCCTCGGAAAAGCCCATACCATTTAATATCATCCTTATCTTCACATCGGTGTTGTAGCCGTCATTTGCTTCCACCCATGATGTGAGCTGCTGGTATTCGTCGGCTGAGGAATTATCGCCAAGCTCGATCTCCAGCTCTATCTCACGCAGCCTGTCGATCGCCCTGTGAATAGGAGCAAATACGCTTCGCATCTCCTCGATGACAGTATTCTCACTGTTGAGACCGCCCATCTGCTCCAAATAGCCGATAGTCGTCTTTTGTGCCAGGGATATGATACCGTCCTTTTCTGTAAAGCGGTCAGGCTCCACCGAGCCTGTCAGTATTTTCAGCAGCGTTGATTTTCCGCAGCCGTTATTACCCACAAGGCCTATCTTGTCAGTCTCGTCTATAGTAAGAGATACGTTGCTGAGCACCTGCTTACCATTATAAAATTTGTTGATGTTAGTTAAACTTGCAAGCATGACTGCGAACTCCCTTGTATTAATGCGTAATTGCAGCCGGAGGCTGCGTTTGTTATCGGGTGCCGGAACGGCGCCCCTACTACTTTCTATTCACTAATTACTGATCCCTTTTCACTGATTACTAATTATCACAAAAAACAGCCGGACTTCTTTTCAAAATCCGGCAGTTTTGATGAATCTCCTGTAAAGCTCTTGACACTGAGCTTCGACTGTATTATAATTATATAATGTATCAGTATGGAAAAGTATCCCTTTTTCTGCAAGATATTATAGCATATAGCACAGCAATTGTCAATAGTTTTTCAGAAAAATTTTCCGTACATCCAGCAAAATAACCGTTCTGCAATCGCAGGCCGGATAAAAAATAAGGAGGTTTCCGCCTATGGTGAATGTGACACCTAAGCAGCTTGGAAAGAACGTCAGAATGAGCTTCGGCAAGATCACCGAACCGCTCGAAATGCCTAACCTCATCGAGGTCCAGAAGAACTCATACAAATGGTTCAGGGAAGAGGGACTCCGTGAAGTGTTCAGGGATATGACTGCCATCACTGACTACAACGGCAATCTCGTCCTCAACTTCAAGGACTACCGCTTCGATGACACTCCCAAGTATACTCTTGCAGAATGCAAGTCCAGAGGCGCAACATATCAGGTAGCTATGAGAGCTACTGCTACTCTCGCAAATAAGGAGACAGGCGCTGTCAGCGAAAGCGAGATCTATATGGGCGATTTCCCGCTCATGACAGACAGCGGAACCTTCGTTATCAACGGTGCTGAACGTGTTATCGTATCACAGCTCGTCCGTTCACCCGGCGTATATTACGCTTTCGAGAAGGATAAGACCGGTAAGGACCTTTTCAATACTACTGTTATCCCTAACCGTGGTGCATGGCTGGAGTATGAAATGGACTCCAACGATGTTGTATATGTGCGTATAGATAAGAACAGAAAGATCCCGATAACTACTTTCATCCGTGCTCTCGGCGTTGGTACTGACGAGGAGATCTACGAGATGTTCGGTGAGGATGACCGTCTCAAGCAGACTATCCTCCAGAAGGATCAGACAAAGAACAACTCCGACGCCCTCATCGATGTATACAAGAAGCTCCGTCCGGGCGAGCCTCCTACAGTTGAGAGCGCTGTTACACACCTGAACAACCTCTTCTTCGATGCTAAGAGATATGATCTCTGCCGTTTCGGAAGATATAAATATAATAAGAAGCTGGGTATCGCTTCACGTCTGGCAGGCCACACTCTTGCCGAGCCTATCGTTGATCCTAATACCGGCGAGATCATGGCTGACGCAGGCGAGACAGTTTCCTACGACAGAGCCTGCGAGATCGAGCAGGCCGGCGTATACTACGCTTTCGTAAGCGTTGAAGCCAAGGAGTACTTCACCGACGAGCGTGGCGAGACTTCTATCCGTATGGTGGAAAAGATCGCAAAGATCATCGGTAACGGCATGGTAGATATCAAGGGATATATCGACTTTGACGCCGAGAAGTACGGCATCAATGAGAAGGTCTCCTACAAGGTGCTCAGAGAGATCATGGAGACTTCAGCAGATGCTGATGAGCTTGAGGAGAATATCAAGAAGAGAGCTGATGAGCTGGTTCCGAAGCACATCATCCTCGACGATATCTACGCTACTATCAGCTACTTCCTCAACCTCTGTGAGGGCGTTGGTACTGTTGACGATATCGACCACTTAGGAAACAGACGTATCCGCAGCGTGGGCGAGCTCCTCCAGAATCAGTTCCGTATCGGCTATGCACGTATGGAAAGAAGCATCCGTGAGAGAATGAACATCCAGACTCAGGACGTAAATACACTCACACCTCAGATGCTCATCAATATCAGACCTATCTCCTCAGCTATGAAGGAATTCTTCTGCTCCTCACCTCTTTCACAGTTCATGGATCAGAACAACCCCCTTGCTGAGCTTACACATAAGAGACGTCTCTCCGCTCTCGGTCCCGGAGGTCTTTCAAGAGACCGTGCCGGATTCGAGGTACGTGACGTTCACTACAGCCACTACGGAAGAATGTGTCCTATCGAGACTCCTGAAGGACCTAACATCGGACTTATCTCCTATCTGGCTACTTTCGCAAGAATAAACGAGTACGGCTTCATCGAGGCTCCTTACCGCAAGGTAGACAAGGCTACAGGCGTTGTTACAAAGGAAGTTATCTACATGACAGCCGATACCGAGGACAACTATATCGTTGCTCAGGCTAACGAGCCTCTTACTGAGGAAGGCAAGTTCGCAAGACCTCGTGTAAACGCACGTTACCGTGAGCAGATCCTTGAGTGCGAGCGTGAAAAGGTAGACTTCATGGATGTATCTCCTAAGATGGTCGTTTCAGTTGCTACTTCAATGATCCCGTTCCTTGAAAACGATGACGCTAACCGTGCTCTCATGGGCTCCAACATGCAGCGTCAGGCTGTTCCGCTCCTTAAGACAGAGCGTCCTTTCGTTGGTACAGGTATGGAGTACAAGGCTGCTGTTGACTCAGGCGTTTGTATCGTATCTGACTACGACGGTACTATCACTTATGTTGATGCAGACAAGATCAATATGATCGGCGATGACGGTATCGAGCACAAGTATGAGCTCATCAAGTTCAAGCGCTCCAACCAGGGTACCTGCGTAAACCAGCGACCTATCGTTGCTGCCGGTGAGAAGGTTAAGAAGGGACAGGTGCTTGCAGACGGTCCTGCTACTGCTGACGGAGAGATCTCCCTCGGTAAGAATGCCCTCATCGGATTCATGACCTGGGAAGGTTATAACTACGAGGATGCCGTTCTCCTTAACGAGCGCCTTGTTAGAGAAGATGTATTCACATCAGTTCATATAGAAGAATACGAGATCGAGTGCCGTGATACAAAGCTCGGACCTGAGGAGATCACAAGAGATATCCCCAACGTCGGCGATGATGCTCTTGCAAATCTGGACGAGAACGGTATCATCCGCATCGGTTCAGAAGTAAACTCCGGCGATATCCTCGTTGGTAAGGTAACTCCTAAGGGTGAGACTGAGCTCACTGCCGAGGAGAGACTTCTCCGTGCTATCTTCGGTGAGAAGGCAAGAGAAGTTCGTGATAACTCCCTTAAGGTGCCTCACGGTGAATCAGGTGTTATCGTTGATGTAAAGGTATTTACCCGTGATAACTGCGATGAGCTCTCAGCAGGCGTTAATATGCGTGTTATCTGCTATATCGCTCAGAAGCGTAAGATCACTGTCGGCGATAAGATGGCCGGCCGTCACGGTAATAAGGGTGTCGTTTCACGTATACTCCCTGAGGAAGATATGCCTTTCCTCCCGGACGGTACTCCGCTTGATATCGTGCTCAATCCTCTCGGCGTTCCTTCACGTATGAACATCGGACAGGTACTCGAAGTACACCTGGGTATGGCTTGTAAGGCTCTGGGCTGGCACATCATGACTCCTGTATTCGACGGCGCTCACGAAGATGATATCCGTGAATGCTTCAAGATGGCAAATGAACACGCCAAGGAGCACAGAGATGATATGTTCGAGCTCAAGGCTATGGATAAGGTCATCAACCCCAATGCCCTCGAATTTACTGAGGACTGTAAGTTCACTCTCTACGACGGACGTACCGGTGAGAAGTTCGATAACCGTGTTACCGTCGGATATATGTACTACCTCAAGCTCCATCACCTCGTTGACGATAAGATCCACGCCCGTTCAGTTGGTCCTTACGCCCTCGTTACTCAGCAGCCTCTCGGAGGTAAAGCTCAGTTCGGCGGTCAGCGTTTCGGTGAGATGGAAGTATGGGCCCTCGAGGCTTACGGCGCTGCTTATACCCTCCAGGAGATCCTTACTGTCAAGTCTGATGATACTATCGGCCGTGTAAACACTTACGAGGCTATAGTTAAAGGTCAGAACGTTCCTACACCTGGTATCCCTGAATCCTTCAAGGTACTTATCAAGGAAATGCAGTCACTCTGTCTTGACGTTAAGGTACTCGATATCAATCAGGAGGAGATCGACCTCAAGCAGACCTTCGACGACGATGATCCGATGCCTACAACAGATTCGTTCGCAGATGAGGATACAGCAGACAGCACAAGCTACTCCGATGACAATATCGGCGATGTAGGATTCTCATTCGATGAAGAGGGCGATGACGCTGACGGCGACGATGACTTCAGTTCAGTTGACGGCGACGATGAGTTCAGCTTCGATGACGATGAACTCGACCTCAACGGCGGCGATGATGACGATGAAGACCTCTTCGGCAGCTTCGACCTTGATGACTCCTCTGACGAGGACTAAACTATGATACGGGATCCGGATGAGGCCGGCATATCAATGATATCCGCCCCGTCCCGGATCATATATTCCGCTATAAATTGTAGGAGGTAGCAGTTTGGAATTTACAACTTTTGAATCTATAAAAATCGGTCTGGCATCACCTGAACAGATCAGAAGCTGGTCATACGGCGTTGTTGAAAGACCTGAAACTATAAATTACAGAACTCAGAAGCCTGAACGTGACGGTCTTTTCTGCGAAAAGATATTCGGACCAACAAAGGACTGGGAGTGTCACTGCGGAAAGTTCAAGAAGATACGCTTCAAGGGCAAGGTCTGCGACCGCTGCGGCGTTGAAGTTACAAGAGCAAGAGTCCGCCGTGAGAGAATGGGACATATCGAGCTTGCAGCTCCTGTTTCCCATATCTGGTACTTCAAGGGTACTCCCTCACGTATCGGTCAGGTCCTCGAGATCTCTCAGAAGCGCCTGGAGGAGATACTCTACTTTACAAAGTATATCGTTATCGATCCCGGCAATACAGAGCTGATTAAGAAGCAGCTCCTCTCCGAGAAGGAATACCTCTCCTACCGTGAGAAGTACGGCGATGATTTCAAGGCTGAAATGGGCGCCGAGGCTATAAAGAAGCTCCTCAATGAGTACGATCCTGCAAGATACGATACTCACAAGAACCGCCTTGTTGAAATGGGAAAGATATCCCTCGGCGGCAAGAAGATACAGTGCTTCAACAAGCCTACAGAGTGTGATTGTGAAGAGTGTCAGAAGTTTGCTGAACTCACAGATATAGACTGGAGAAATAACATCGAGATCGTTGCTGACGACCTCAAGGCTGAGCTGGTAGGCCTTCCTGCCGGTCAGAAGAAGGTCAAGCTCCTCAAGAGACTCCAGATAATCGAGGCATTCCGCCTCTCCGGCAACAAGCCTGAGTGGATGATCCTCGACGTAGTACCTGTTATTCCTCCGGATATCCGTCCTATGATAATGCTGGACGGCGGACGCTACGCTACATCAGACCTCAATGACCTCTACAGACGTGTTATCAACAGAAACAACCGTCTCAAGAGAATGCTCGAGCTTGACGCTCCTGATATCATCGTAAGAAACGAAAAGAGAATGCTCCAGGAAGCTGTTGACGCTCTTATCGACAACGGCCGTCACGGCAGACCTGTTACAGGTCCTAACAACCGTGCCCTCAAGTCACTCTCTGATATGCTCAAGGGTAAGCAGGGACGTTTCCGTCAGAACCTTCTCGGTAAGCGTGTTGACTACTCAGGACGTTCAGTTATCGTCGTTGGACCTGAGCTGAAAATGTATCAGTGCGGTCTTCCTAAGGAAATGGCTCTCGAGCTCTTCAAGCCCTTCGTACTTAAGAGACTCGTTGACAAAAAAGCTATCGCTAATATAAAATCTGCAAGAAAGCTCATCGACCGTGCAGACAACAAGGTCTGGGACGCTCTTGAGGACGTTATCAAGGATCACCCTGTAATGCTCAACCGTGCCCCCACGCTCCACCGTCTTGGTATCCAGGCATTCGAGCCTATCCTTGTTGAAGGTCGTGCTATCAAGCTCCACCCGCTCGTATGCTCAGCCTTCAACGCTGACTTCGACGGTGACCAGATGGCTGTACACCTTCCGCTTTCTGCTGAAGCTCAGGCTGAGGCACGTTTCCTCATGCTTGCTGCAAACAACCTGCTCAAGCCGTCAGACGGTAAGCCTGTTGCCGTTCCTTCACAGGATATGGTGCTCGGTTCCTACTACCTGACAATGGATAAGCCCGGCGAGCCCGGTGAGGGTAAGGTATTCCGTGATGTTAATGAGGCTATCATGGCTTACAACGAGCACGATGTATCCCTCCACGCCAATATCAAGGTAAAGATAACAAAGGATATCGGCGACAAGAAGGTATCAAAGATCATCGATGCTACAGTCGGACGTCTTATATTCAACGAGAATATTCCTCAGAACCTTGGCTATGTTGACAGAACCAACTCCGATAAGCAGTTCGACCTTGAAGTTGCTTTCCTCGTTGGAAAGAAGCAGCTCTCCGATATCATCGAGCGATGCATAAAGATACACGGCACAACAACTACTTCCGAAGTTCTTGACCGTATCAAAGCTCTCGGATACAAATACTCCACAAGAGCAGCTCTTACCGTTGCTGTATGTGACGCTTCCATCCCGCCCCAGAAGAAGACCATCCTTGCTGAGGCTGATGCAGAGGTCGCTGAGATCACAAGCGAGTACGAGTACGGTTATATCTCCGCTCAGGAGAAGTCCAAGAAGATCATCGCTCTCTGGACTGACACTAACGACAGAGTTACTGCCGCTCTGAAGGCAAACTTCGACCGCTACAATCCTATCTGGATGATGGCTGACTCTGGTGCCCGTGGTAGTATCTCCCAGATCAGACAGCTTGCAGGTATGCGTGGACTTATCGCTAATACCTCCGGCGGCGTTATCGAGATCCCGATCAGAGCTAACTACCGTGAAGGTCTTAACATCCTCGAATACTTCATCGCTTCACGAGGCGCCCGTAAGGGACTTGCCGATACCGCTCTCCGTACAGCCGACTCAGGTTACCTTACACGTCGTCTTGTTGACGTTTCTCAGGATGTTATCATCCGTGAGGAGGACTGCGGAACTACAGAGGGTATCGAGGTTTACGAGATCAAGAACGGCAACGAGATCGTTGAGCCTTTCGCAGAGCGTCTCATAGGCAGATTCCTTGCTGAGGATCTCAGAGACGAATCCGGTGAGCTCATCGTTTCACGCAATAAGCTCATCAATGACGCTGACGCAAAGAAGATCATCGATGCAGGCGTTGAAAAGATAAAGATCCGCTCCGTACTCACCTGTAAATCAAGAACAGGTGTATGCGCTAAGTGCTACGGCGCTAACCTTGCTAACAATAATATGGTATCAGTCGGTGAAGCCGTTGGTATCATCGCTGCACAGTCCATCGGTGAGCCTGGTACACAGCTTACCATGAGAACCTTCCATACCGGAGGCGTTGCTTCTGCCGACGCCGAGGATATCACACAGGGTCTTCCACGTGTTGAGGAACTCTTCGAGAGCCGCCGTCCTAAGGGCGCAGCCATCCTTTCACGTATATCCGGTACTATCCACATCGAGGAAGTCAAGACTACAAGAAATATCATCGTTACCAATAATGAGACAAGCGAATCCGAGAGCTATATGATCCCGTATAACCTCAAGATCAGAGTTCAGGAAGGCGAGTCCATTGAGAAGGGTACCCGTCTTACAGAAGGTAACATCTATCCTGCTGATATCCTCAATATCCTTGGCGCTCAGGCCGTTCGTAACTACATCATCAATGAAGTTCAGAAGGTTTACCGCTTACAGGGTGTTGATATCAACGATAAGCATATCGAAGTTATCGTTCGTCAGATGCTCCGCAAGATCAAGGTCGAGGAGACCGGAAGCAGCTATCTGCTCCCAGGCACACTTGTTGACCGCAAGGAGATCGATGCTATCAATGAGGATATACAGGCTCGTATCGATGCCGGCGAGATCGATCTCCAGCTCGTCCAGACAAGTCCTGTACTCCAGGGTATCACAAAGGCTTCATCCAACTCCGACAGCTTCATGTCAGCAGCTTCATTCCAGGAGACTACAAAGGCTCTTACAGATGCTGCTATCAGAGGCAAGAGCGATAAGCTCCTCGGACTTAAGGAAAACGTTATCATCGGTAAGCTCATCCCTGCCGGTACAGGTATGGAGTGCTACCAGAAGGTCGAGGTCGTTAAGAACGAGGCCTATACTGACCATAACGCTTCTCCTATCGCAAATCCTATCGTATAATATCAAAGAGCCTGCTTTATGCAGGCTCTTTATGTTGGCAGAAATAAATTTTTGGACGCCGAGGGCGGCGTCCCCTACAAAAGTCAATACACAGAGCAGCAAAAATATAGGGACGCACAACTGTGCGTCCCTGTTTGATTATATATGAAATCCGGCCTTTCGATAAGGAGGCTCTTTTTTATGACTTGCTGTTAGCAGCTATCTGCTTCATGAAATCTTCAAAAGTTCCCTCATAGCCTGAGCTGCTCATAGCGTAATATCTGAGGATATTCGTTGCGTCGCTTCCATCAACTGTGCCGTCCTTGTTCGTATCAGCACATTCCTGCTGGATATCAGATAGTGTAGTCTTGAAACCGCCGGCGATCATTCCGAATTCTCTCAGCGCAAGAGTTGCATCGCAGCCGTCAACGACTCCGTTGAAGTCGATATCGCCTTCCATTATGTTTCCGGCCACTCTCTTATAGGTATCTGTTGCAAGGAGAGGATATTTTACGCCGTACTTGTAGGGCTCCATATTGAGGAAGACCTTTGTGAGAAGGCCGTCATCTGCATGAAGATCACCTATCTTTTCAAGGATAGTCGATGCGATCACAAGATGTCCCTTCTGATTTGGATGGAAATCCATATTTGAAAAGTCATTCTGCATACTTGTAAGGAGATAAGAGTAACCTGGATTTGCCTCGTTCTGCTTCTCGCCATCCGGAACAGATGTGAACTGATAGTAAACATCTGCCACCTCAATATCGTCCATAGTATTCAGTTCATCTCTGAACATATCCATTATCTTCTTGAAATTGGTGCGGAGCGTGGAGAGAAGCAGCTTCACATTATCATAATTTGAACTGGAGGAATATGTTGCCTCAACATACTCAGGATCAAACTGTACAGGCTGATAAACTGTCTGAACGATGATCCTTGCATCGGGGTTCAGAGCTCTGAGCTCTGAAACAGCAGTTTCGATATTTGGCATGATATCTGTCTGGATATAGCCGTTATGCTGATCTGTTTTGCCAATCAGGGCATTTGTAATGTCCTTTTTTAACAGATTCTGGAGCTCCATTGCGTTGAGGAGACTATCCTGAGCATAATCCATAAGTCCGCCATCACCCTTGAGGTTTGCCATAACGAGGAGGTCGCTTATGCCTGGCTTCTCAGGAATATTATCTGCCGTAAAACCGGGATTCAGAAGTCCCCTTTCAGCAGAGAATTCAAGTATCTTCTTTGAAGCATATCCCATAAGGTCATTTCCGCCGATAGAAACTATGATATAGTCAGAATCGGCGACCGCCTTCTTCTGATCTGCGTCAAGCGAATCGATCTTCGCAAGCAGTTTTTCAGTAGTATCTCCGGAATGTGCATAGTTCTGAACGTCACAGTCAAGATAATCTGCTATTATCTGACCGTAATTGTATTCCTTATCTTTATCGAGACCATAGCCGGCAGCAATACTGTCGCCGAATATTACGATTCCCCCGTCATTTTTTGCTCCGTCATCTGCAACAGCTGGCGGTACAGTAAGAGCAGCTGTTCCCATTACTGCTGATAGGAGAAATGAGATCATCTTCTTCATAGTTTTTCCTCCGTTTTCACAAGTTTGAGTATATGCTGATTATATACCATTTCTGCCTTATTGTCAAGGCAATGGCGGATGAAAAGAATTGGGAACAATGATCTTTCAGCGTTTTATCACATAGAAAGCGCATAAGTTAAAAAGAAAAAATAATCGCCTTTGTTCTTATTTTATGAAATTCTATTGACAATATCCTCAAAAAAGGTTATAATAATTATGTTGTATTTATTTGCATAATATTACTATGGCAGTATATGCAGCTTTGTTTTACATCATTATCCGGAGCGCAGCGTAAATATATATAAGCCGGCTCTGTACATAAATATGATAACTGAAACAAATAACGGATCGGGTATCACCCTTTCCTCTATGTTTTGCGAGCCGCTCAAGAACGACGGCTCTTCATCAATATATTTGAAATGAATAAAATAATGCGGCATTTACCGCCTTTTAGTAATAAGGTTTGATAGTACAAGCTTAATTATATTTTTACAAAAGGAGGTAATGCACTGTATGGATCCTATCATCGCTATTGTCCTTATAGTTGCTGCTTTAGCTGTAGGTATAGGCGTTGGCTACGCTTTGTTCTATAAAAAGGGCGTTGAGGCCGGCGTGGAAAAGCGTAAGCAGCAGGCCGAAACTATCCTCGGTTCAGCCGAACAGCAGGCTGAGCGTATCATAGAAGACGCCGAAAAGGATGCCGACAATAAGAAGAAAAGTGCTCTTATTGAAGCTAAGGACGAAATTCATAAGCTCCGCAGTGAAGCGGATAAGGAAATCAAGGATCGCAGAGCAGAGCTGTCACGTCAGGAAAGACGTATGCAGCAGAAGGAAGAGAATCTCGATAAGAAGACCGATAACCTCGAAAAGAAAGAGGAAGTACTCAACCAGAAGATCAAGTCCGCAGATGAAAAGCTCAAGGAAGCGGATACCATAAAGAAAGGTCAGCTGGAAGTCCTCGAAAGGATCTCTGAATTCACTAAAGATCAGGCAAAAGAATACATAATCTCCAAGCTTGAGGATGACCTCGTTCACGAAAAAGCCGTTAAGGTCGCTGCATATGAGCAGCAGATCAAGGACGAATGTCAGGAAAAGGCAAGAAGCTATATCTCCCTTGCTATCGCCAAGGTAGCAGCAGATCAGGTTTCAGAAGCCGCAGTTTCCGTTGTTCCTCTCCCCAATGACGAAATGAAAGGCCGTATCATCGGCCGTGAAGGACGCAATATCCGTACCCTCGAAACCCTCACCGGTGTCGATCTCATTATCGACGATACCCCTGAGGCGATCACACTCTCCTGCTTCGACCAGATCAGACGTGAGGTCGCAAGGATCGCCCTCGAAAAGCTCATCGCTGACGGACGTATCCACCCGACACGCATCGAGGAAATGGTCGATAAGGCTCGCCGTGAGGTAGAGTACCGTATCAAGCAGGAAGGTGAACGTGCCGTTATCGAAACAAATGTCCACGGCATGAACCACGAGCTCATAAAGCTCATCGGACGTCTTAAGTTCCGCACAAGCTACAGACAGAACGTGCTGGATCACTCCATAGAAGTCGCTAAGCTCTGCGGTGTTCTGGCATCAGAGCTGGGCGTTGACGCTAATATGGCAAGACGTGCCGGACTTCTCCACGATATCGGTAAGGCTCTTACCTCCGAGATCGAA
The DNA here is from genome assembly GCA_001604035.1 of Clostridiales bacterium Firm_05. Classification (GTDB taxonomy): domain Bacteria; phylum Bacillota; class Clostridia; order Oscillospirales; family Ruminococcaceae; genus Ruminococcus. Next base: position 4,658 of record LVAK01000095.1, on the reverse strand, counting down.
GGCTCACACGTTCAGATCGGTGTGGACGTATGTAAGAAGTATAACGAGAACCCGATCATCATCCACGCTGTTGAGGCTCACCACAACGATGTTGAACCCAGAACAGTCATCGCCTGTATCGTTCAGGCAGCCGACGCTATCTCCGCAGCAAGACCTGCCGCAAGAAGCGAAAACTACGAGAGCTACATCAAGCGTCTCCAGAAGCTCGAGGAGATATGTACCTCCTATGACGGCGTCGAGAAGTGCTTTGCAGTTCAGGCAGGACGTGAAGTCAGGATCATGGTCGTTCCTGAGGTCATCAACGATGAGAAGATGGTCCTCGTGGCAAGACAGATCGCTCAGCAGATCGAGACTGAAATGGATTACCCAGGTCAGATCAAGGTCAACCTCATCCGTGAGAGCAGAGTTACTGACTACGCTAAATAAAACGGGATCAAGCGGACGGCGCTCACCGTCCGCTTTTCTTTTTGATGCACTGCGAAGAGCCTGGCAGATATACTGCCAGCCCCTCCGGAATGTATCATCGCAATGTTTTATTTTATTTTTTCAGGGCCGGGATCTCAGGCAATCTCTGCCCTATGAACAGAGGTGAAATGTATGAAAAAGCTGACATCTGCTGTATTGGGCGCAGTCATTACGGCGTGTACTGCCCTCAGCTCATTCTCTGCAAATGCAGCGGATATCCGAGTTACACGACCTCCCGGTAATATCATCGGTTATGTTGGGGACATAAACGGCAATGATATGGTGGACATGGGCGATCTTGTCCTGCTTTCAAAGTACATCAAGGGTATAGGCGAATACTCCGAGGAATACTATGAACGTTCTGATCTTGACGGCGATGATATCGTGGACGGCTTCGACCTTACCCGGCTCAGACAATATCTGCTGGATGAGCTGCCGCCGGATCCTATATACGATGATGTTCCGGAATTTATCGAGCCGCCGATATACTCGCTTTACGGCTCTCTACCCTCACAGGGCGATGCTAAGCTCGCAATATTCTATGTCGATTTTCCAGACTGCAAATTCAGTTATGAACCCTCAACAGATAATATCGAGGAGATAGCTTTCGGTGACGAAAACAAGAGCGATAAGAACTATCCCTTTGAGAGCATGAGCGCTTTTTACGAGCGTTCCTCCAAGGGCATAATGGATCTGGATGGAAAGGCCTTCAGATATACCGCAAAGCATGATAAGGTCTTCTATGAGAATGACGCATGGAAAGTCAAACTGATCGATGAAATAATGACCGAAAACAACAGCAATATCGATTTCAGGGACTTCGACGGCGACAAGGACGGCGTTATAGATGCCATCCTCATCAATGTTCCAAAGGCTGCCGGCGACGATCAATGGTGGCCATGCGCCGGAGAGTACGGCGGAAATTCTCATATTCGCTACGACAGAAAATCATTAGGCCATGTTATCGTCGGCAATGCCGAGATAGTAAGCAAATCTGACTACAGATACTTCAACAGCACCTATCTCCACGAAATGGGACACTGTATGGGACTTCCTGATTATTACCTATACGGTACCAATGACGATTTTGAAGGCCTCCACGGCTCGGCCGGATATGCGCTTATGGACGACGCCACATCTGACTTCATATCTGTATCCAAACTCCAGCTCGGCTGGTATAAGTACGATCAGATACAGATCTACGACAGTGAAGCCGGCGATGAGCAGTCCTTCACGCTGAGGAATGCCCAGACTGATGAAGGCAACTGCCTTATAATACCCTATAAATATCTGGACAATAACTTCCAGTCAGAATACCTTATTCTCGAATACACCACCCTTGAAGCAAACAATAAATACGTCAAGGATTACTACTGGTGGCGGCAGCGTGGCAACGGCATCCGTGTACTTCATGTCGATGCTACAGTATATACCGATTTCTGGTATAAAAGCTATAAATACACCACCAGCAACACTGAATACACTGACAACAACGCCGGAAGACGTTTTGTACGTGTTATCGATGATGAAGAAAAGGATAATCTCTATCACAACAATTCAGTTATCAACAATAGTATCTCCGGCTTCCACTGGTACGATGACAACGGCCAGCAGACCGTTGATATCGGACTTGAGCTTTCAGTGAGCAAGAACCAGGACGGTTCATATAAGATCACTGTCAGAAAAGTCTGACATATCTCATGCAAATGGAAAGAAAGGTTTTTTATCATGGCAAAATCAAAAACATTGTTCAACACCTCGGAAAATTCCAACTTCATTCTCAATATGACCGAGGAGACATACTCTAAGCTGGCCTCCTGGGGATTGTTTGCAGCCTGCCTTACAGTGCCGCTGTTCACTATCTTCCCGGAGATCAACGACAGACATTCCTACAACCTGTCAACGATCGGTCTTACCATATCAGGTGTATACTGCCTGATAATGGCTCTTATAGCCATAGTCAAGAAATATGTGAAGAAAAGCACTCTGCTCCCGGTACTCGCCTTCTCTTTCCTTATCGGATGGAGCGTCATTTCGCTCATGGATTCATATGACAGGAACATTGGCCTTAAAGGCTATCCGCTGCGTGGTGAGGGACTTCTCTCAACGATGTATTACTTCGGCTTCTTCGTGACCGGATTATCGCTCAAGCGTGATAAGGCTCTGAAAACCGTTATCTACGGTATTCTGGCATCAGGCTGGCTGAACTCCATTTTCGCCATGATACAAATAATACATCCGGATCACGAGCCTTCGCACTACCGTTTCATATCAGTGCTTTTCATGTTCGCCGCTTCAGGTCTTGCCCATTCTCCAATGTTCCTCGGTGTACTTCTTGCACTCTGCTTGACGGCTGCACTTACTTCAGCAGTTACCTGCGATAACAATAAATTCAGGATATTCTGTATTATCAGCTCAGCCCTCTTCGCTTTTGTAAGTATGTTCACCTTCAACAGCGTCGCTGTTATGGGACTTGTGTTTGCAGGTATCGCCTGCCTTGCTGCACTTATAGTGAAAAAGGCTCCTGCGCTGAGAGCACTTGTAATACTTGTTCCGGCAATTGCTGTTGGAGCTTCCTATATGACGATAGAACATACTACACTAAGCTTCCATAAATACGGCTTCAAGGACGCTTTAATACTCTGGAGCGGTGACTCCTATCAGCGTATCGGCGCAAGCGGTCTTTATGATTCAAGAGTAGTCGATATCGAGAACAATTCTCAGGTCTACTCACACATAACAAAGAAGACCGTTGAAATCCTGAAGAAGTACCCTGCAACAGGTACCGGTCCTGAACAGCTTGTATACCCTCAGATATATACCGTAAGAAATAATCTTGGCGGAAAGCTTGACACTATGGAAGATATCATCACAATGAACCTTGGCGTTTTTGATAAGTGCTATAATGAGTATCTGTATATCGGCGCCACAAGAGGTGTTCCCTCAATGGTCGCACTAATCGTGCTTGTTCTTTCAGCCGTGGTCGCAGGATTCATGATAATGAAAAAACGCCGCACCTCCGAAAGTATCTGCCTGTTCTTCATTGCACTTGGCGGAGGTCTTGCCTTCATTGTCTGCTGCAGCAGCATAGCCTACGCTCCTATAGTATGGCTGGCACTGGGCGCAGCCTGTGCAGACATCGACAAGGTTCACGAAACTGTCAGGTCCACCTCCGGTAACAGCACAAAAAAGACTCCCGAAAAGAAGCAGAAGACCGATAAAAAGAATACCGGAGCTGCCGAAAAGCCGGAAGAAAAGACTGAGGTCAAGACAAAAAAGCCATCAGCTGATAGCGCTAAAAAGGCCGGCGGAAAAAACGGCAAAAAAAATCCTGCTAAAAAGTCCTCCAAAAAGAAATAACTATCCTGTTAACTACAGGCTCCTCACCGCCTTGAGGAGCCTGTTTTTCGTGCATAATATCCACAAACCGCCCTGAGCTTTCATATTATCATATACAATTTTTGTAAGTCTTGGCTAACAAAATGCTATTGATTTTTTCCGGAAATATGTTAAAATAAGTATACAAGGCGGATATTGATCTGCCTGAGTATATCACGGAGGTGCTTGTAAATGGCATATATTATTTCAGATGATTGCATCAGCTGTGGTGCTTGTGCAGGTGAGTGTCCTGTAGGCGCTATTTCAGAAGGAGACGGAAAGTACGTTATCGACGCAGACGCTTGCGTAGAGTGCGGTGCTTGTGCAGGTGTATGTCCTGTTTCAGCTCCTAACGCTGAGTAATAAACGATCAACTCTGAGCAGCTTCTTTATGAAGCTGCTCATTTTTTTTGCATATCCGGTCCGGAGATACGTAACTTTTACGAGTATATTATATAAGAGATATTCCCCGTCCGGATACAATATGGATAACTGTATGTTTTTTTCCTGTAAATAGTGACAAACAGAAAAAAATATGTTATAATATCAGTGTATACTTTTAGTGCAAAGGACGTGTTATTTATGTCTCGAAATTATGATGTCATAATCGCCGGATGCGGCGCTGCCGGTCTGTATGCTGCTATAAATCTCCCCTCAGACCTTAAGATACTCATTCTCTGCAAGCGTGAGCTGAGTCTCTGCAACTCTTCCCTCGCTCAGGGCGGTATCGCCGGAGTCTACAACTCCCCTAACGACAATATCCAGTATCACCAGAATGATACTCTCATTGCCGGAGGATTCAAGAATAATGTGGA
>LVAK01000094.1 GCA_001604035.1 Clostridiales bacterium Firm_05 | reverse complement strand
CGGAGAACTGTGCTCGTGAAAGCTGACAAGCTGCTTTTTCAGCTCGTACCTGTTCAGCAGCTTCATGGTCACTCGGGTATCCTCGGCGCATACAAAGTCCACTTCCTCCAGCATACGAAGCTGCCGGAGAGTCATGTCCTCCAGATTACCGATAGGTGTACCTATTATATATAGTATACCGCTCATGCCTGCTCCTTTCCGGTGTCATAGATCTTCTGAAGCTCCTCGGAGAAACCGTCACCGCTGCGGATATAGAGCTGCGGCTCGATCTTCATGAAGGACTTAGAGCCCTTTTTTCCCTCTATCAGGAAGAGCCACGGAGCGTCCTCCGGAGATTTTGATACCATTCTCAGTCTTTTGGGCTCAATATTGTGGGCTTTCATGGCTGCCATAACATCGCTAAGCCTCTCAGGACGGTTGCAGACACACAGCCTGCCGCCGTATTTCAGCAGCTTCTCGGCTGCCGCACACACATCGTCTATGTTGCACATTATCTCATGCCGGGCTATCTTCTGAGCGGTTATCACGCTCTGAAAGCCTGCATTCACAGCCTTATACGGCGGATTGCAGGTCACAAGGTCAAGTCTTCCAAGAGGAGCATCCGGCCATAGCTCCTTCAGATCCGCACATATGGGGACTATCCCCTCGGTCTCGCTTCTCTCCATGCCAAGACGTAGCTGCTCTATGGCGCCCTCCTGTATATCCACCGCATATGTCACCTTCGGCGGCATTTTCTTCTGCATTATCAGCGGGATTATGCCGCAGCCCGTTCCCAGGTCGCAGGCCATGTCCTTGCGGCGGTACTGAGAGAAATCCGCCAGCAGAAAAGCGTCCGTGCCAAATCGGTGATCGCTGCTGGCGCAGACATATATCTTATCTGTCAGTTTTTCGTATTTGTATTCCATACAGCAATCTGCACCTCGTTATAATTACTCCGGCCAAAACGGTAGTTATTCCGTCGTTCCTCGCCTTTTTTATACTATCGTTCCTCCGCCCACGACTATATCCCCGTCGTAGAGCACAGCTGCCTGGCCGCTGGTGACAGCCCTCTGTGGCTGATCGAATTCCAGCATTATCCGTCCGTCATCCAGCTGGACTGCCACAGCAGGCTGATCCTTCTGGCTGTATCTGGTCTTTGCAGTCACTCGCATTGGCTCTTTTATCTCAGATACCGATATCAGATTCACATCATCCGCTATCAGCGTCTTTGTATAAAGGTCAGTTTCATCGCCGAGAGTCACCGTATTGGTCACGATATCCTTCTTCACCACATATGCAGGCTTTCCAAGGGATATCCCCAGGTGCTTGCGCTGTCCCACAGTATAATTGATTATGCCTTTGTGACGGCCCAGGACTTTACCGTCCATATCCACAAAATCTCCCTCCGGAACATCAGCTCCCGTGAAACGGCAGATGAATCCGGCGTAATCTCCGTCAGGGACAAAACATATATCCTGACTGTCAGGCTTGTCCGAATTCACCAGGCCTGCCTTTTCGGCAAGCTCCCTTACCTGAGACTTTTCCAGGCCTCCAAGAGGAAAAAGTGTGTGGCTCAACTGCTCCTGAGTAAGGGAATACAGCACATAGGTCTGATCCTTGCTCCTGTCAGCAGGACGTTTCAGCAGGTAGCGCCCAGTCTTTTCATCATACTCGTTCACCGCATAATGGCCTGTTGCTATATGGTCGTATCCCAACTCCAGCGCTCTGCGGAGCATTTTGTCAAACTTCACATGGCGGTTGCACTCGATACACGGATTAGGCGTTCTGCCGCAGAGATAACTGTCCGCAAACTGCTTCATTACGTGCTCACGGAAGTTGTCCTTGAAATTGAATACAAGGTGCTCGAAGCCCAGTTTATAGGCGACCTCTCTTGCATCCATTACGTCTGAGAGCGCACAGCAGGTCTTTCCCTCCTTCTGCGCCTCAGATATATCCTCATCAGAAAAGAGCTTTAGTGTAACGCCCATTACCTCCCAGCCCTGTTCACGCAGGAGCATTGCAGCAACAGAGCTGTCAACTCCTCCGCTCATTCCAACCATTACCTTTTTCATATTCTCACCTTCTGAAAGGGGCGAACAATCCTGTCCGCCCTCAACTGATTATATCATATACCTCGCCAAGCGACATGATGTAGTGATCTGCCGCTTTCTTTATCTCATCCATTTCCGGAGCGGATACCTCATCGTATACTCCCACTGTAACAAATCCTGCCGCAGCAGCCGTTTCTATACAGTGGAGCGAATCCTCGATAACGAGAGTCTCTCCCGGAAGGCAGCCCAGCCTTTCGGCTCCGCCGTAAAATATATCCGGGAAGTTCTTTCCCTTCGGATACTCCATATCCGTCAGCAGGAACCTGAATCTGTCAAGTATGCCGCAGCGCCTCAGAACGGCCTCCGCAAGCACCTTATATGTAGCAGTTGCCACACCGTAAGGTATATCCTTTACGTCGAGCCAGTCAAGGACTTCGCAAACATGGGGCTTGAGCTGTATCCTGTCCATATATTCCCTGCGGACAAGCTCCTCAATGCGCTTTATCACATATTCCTTGGTGCAGCTCAGTCCGAACTCGTCTATGAAATACTGTGAGGACTCATCAACAGTCATCTTTCTCATCCTATCGGATATATCCGCCGGGGGATCTGCAATACCGTTCTCACGAAGGAACTCTCTGTCTATCCTGCTCCATATGGTCATAGAGTCGATTAGAGTGCCATCCAGATCAAAAATAACGCCTTTAATCACAGGCATTCTCCTCGTTTTCCGACTCCGGCTCATCATCTGTACTGTCAGCTGTTCCCTGCTCGGCAGCTGCCTGTTCTTCATTAAATTCTTTAAGAGTGTGCATTGTAACGCTCTTTTCGGCCTCAGTTGTGACATGATGTCCCTCTGTGTCTGAATCTCCGCAGATGACTACGCACTGATCTCCCATAAGATCATACACTGTTTCAAACTGATCTATGGGGTAAGTTACATTTCCCTTAAGCGGATCGGCAGCATAGACTACGCCTTTGTCAAGATCATAGCCGTATAATGTAAGGCAGTGCTGATACCAGTTGAACATGAAGTCCTTTCCGTTTCCGGCAGTCCATACAAGTTCGGGATTTGTGACCTTAAGGTCTATGGTAGCCCATGTGATGACAGGTCTGCCCTGTGATACCTGCCAGAATATCTCTCTCAGGCTGCTGCCTGTGAGCTCCTCGCCATAACATGGTGAATCTATCGAAGCGAAATACTTATCAGCCGTCTGTACTATGATATTTGCATTGCAGCCAAATCCGTCAAGGCGGGGATCGCCGATATATGCCTCATCCATTACAACTATGCCCTGCATATCGATTGGCATGAACTCGTCAGCAAGAGTTATCTTATCCACATCAAAACCCAGATAGTTGAGAGTCTGAGTAAGCGAGGTGACCTCGCATCCGGTAGGGAGCTCAGGCTCCTGCAAAACAGTCTGGAAGCCGTCGATCACATACGACTGCGGTATATCGAAGTCATCTGGCACGCTCACATCAAGTGAAAACGGCTCTGTAGGCAATTCTTCAGCCGGTTCTGAGGACTGTTCCTGAGCTGTCACTGTCTGCATTACCGACTCCGGAGCAGCCGACTTGTTCACCTCACCTGTCTCCGTGTGAGCAAGAGCGCTTTCGGAAGCCCTCTGTACGTTTGAACTGCATGAAACTATCGAAACAGCCGCTATCATGCTTACGACTGCTGCACCTATGAATTTTTTAAACATCAAGAGAATTACTCCATATCTATCATTATTTTTGCCCTGTAGTCCTTCTGAGCAGAGGTTATCGTCTCAAGAGCAAGTCCGTAGAGGTCGGAGGCTCTTATCTCCAGTTCCGCAAAACGCTCAGCAGTATCATTGAGCTGCGAAAGCTTTGCGATAGAGGACGCATAGGGTATTTTTGTCTTATCTTTTGCCTGGGCAAGTATCTCCCTGCCCCTTTCATTGAAGGCGAGTATCCTTCCGTAAGACGGGAGATTCTTCATATCCTCCTTTGTTATGCCTATAAGGAGGGATAGCATTATACGTCTTATCCTTGCCATAGTGTAGCGCTTGGTCTTTACAGTGAACAGCAGCTCATCCAGTGAGCCTGCCATTCTTGCGCCGTATATGCGGTTTTCAAGTCCCTGTCCCACATCGCTTATCTGAGCTATCTCCTCAACTGTTGTGCTCCTGAGCTTATAGAGCATTATCCTTTCAAGCCTGCTGAGGGAAGCGATATTGCCGTTCCTCATAGCCTCTGCCACAGCATCACGCCATATGGAGGTGGTATACTCACCTATCTCCTCAGCGTTATTGTCGGCAAAAAGCTGCTCACGTATAAAAGAGGCGCTGGCGAAGCTGTTCACAGCTTCCGTTCCGTCATGAGGAGCGCAGACTCTCTTTACCGTAAACGGTTCCATTGATGAAGAGAATATCTTCAGGGCACGCATATACTCAATAGCAAGAAGATTGTTGGGCGAGGAGATTATATCAGCCATCTCAGGATCTGTACCCTTTATCACAGAGCTCAGTGCTCTCGGGTATGTATAGCCCTTTTCCATGATCTGGCGTATCTCATCATCATGCTCACGGGCGGTCAGCTCTACTGTTGCAAGGGCTTTTTTCAGCTTTTCAACATCTCCGCATTCGCTGCCAAAGGAGATCTCCTGCACAGGGCCGAGAGAATCCAGAAGGTAAACTGCTCCTCTGGCAAAATTTTCCGCCGATGAAAGACAGTACTGTACAGGCAGTTCGATAACGAGATCTGCTCCCGATCTGACTGCAAGCCTTGCTCTGTCTATCTTATCCATTATGGCAGTATCGCCTCTCTGGACGAAATTTCCGCTCATTACCGCTACGATATGCGTTGCGCCGTTGTTCCTCGTCTCACGTATGTGATAGAGATGTCCGTTGTGGAAGGGATTATACTCGCATATGATACCAGTGATTTTCATTTTACTACCTCTTTTCATAAATTTCAATGGATTTCGGAAAACTTTCACTTATTTCACATATTCTTCAGCATATCCGGATATGTTTTGCGTAATTCCGATATTTTCAGGGACTTATATGATAAATTTCCGAAAAGCACTTGCAATTTCCGGAAAATCGTACTATAATATTATGTGCAATTATTGTATCCGGCAAGGCTGCGGGATGACCGCCGGAAGGAACGGATACAAAAAATCACTGTGAAAGGAATTAAAACATGATAATTTTAGTTGTTAACGCAGGAAGCTCTTCACTTAAATATCAGCTCATCAACATGGACGATGAGAGCGTTATCGCAAAGGGCAACTGCGACCGTATCGGTATCGACGGCCACATCTCCCACAAGGCTTTCAACGGAAAGACTCTTGATGAGGATTGCAGCTTCCCCACACATACAGAAGCTTTTATGAAGCTTGTTGAGGCTCTTACTACAGGCGAGGCAAAGGTCATCGACAGCATGGATGAGATCTCCGCTGTAGGTCACCGTATAGTACAGGGCGCTGACGTTTTCGATAAGTCAGTTCTCGTTACAGATGAGATCATTGACAAGATCGATGAGCTCCGTGAGCTTGCACCTGTCCACAACCACGCTCATGCTCTTGCTCTCCGTGCCTGCAAGAAGGTTATCCCTGCAAACGTTCCTCAGGTAGTTGTATTCGATACAGCTTTCCATCAGACAATGCCTCCTAAGGCATTCATGTTCGGTCTTCCTTACGATGACTATGAGAAGCTTCACGTAAGAAAGTACGGCTTCCACGGCACATCACACAGATTCGTATCCAAGGCTCTCGCTGAGGCTATGGGCAAGGATGTTAAGGATCTCAAGATCGTTTCATGCCACCTCGGAAACGGCTCATCCATCACTGCTGTTGACGGCGGCAAATCTGTTGATACATCAATGGGATTCACTCCTCTTGACGGTGTTGTAATGGGTACAAGAACCGGTTCTGTTGATCCTTCTGCCGTTACATTCGTTGCTGACAAGCACCACTTCACTCCTTCTGAGATGAGCGAGTACATGAACAAGAAGTCAGGCTTCCTCGGAGTATCTGGCGTTGGTTCTGACAACCGTGACGTTCAGGCTGCTTCACTCGAAGGCAACAAGAGAGCTCAGCTCGTATCTGATATGCTCACATATGAGATCCAGAAGTACATAGGTTCCTACGCTGCTGCTATGAATGGCCTTGACGCTGTTCTCTTCACAGGCGGTATCGGTGAGAACTCATGGGAAGTAAGAGAGTCTGTATGTGAGAATATGGACTTCTTCGGTATCAAGATCGACAAGGCTCTCAACAAGTCTATCAGAGGAAAGCTCACAAAGATCTCTACACCTGATTCAAAGGTTGAAGTATGGATCGTTCCTACAAATGAGGAGCTCCTCATTGCAAGAGATACTCTCGAGCTTATCTCCAAGTAATTCAAGTATAGCACAATTTCACGCAAAAATCAATCCCTCCCGATGCGGAGGGATTTTTGCGGCATGATAACGTTCATTACGAAAAGGAAAGTGGATAAATGAGTAAATTCAGAAAACAGCATATGTCTGTCGACTGGCACGATATAGTCAACACAGAGGACAGCACCCCGGCAATAAATGCCTCTCTGAAGGAAAAAGCTACTCTTGTGGGAAGAGTGGGACTGATGATGCTATCAGTAGGAACAGGTGCATGGCGGGTAAGGGCTTCCATGAACAAGATCGCAAGAGCCCTGAATATCACCTGCTGTGCGGATATCGGGCTACTCTCAATAGAGTATACCTGTATCGAAAACGGTGAGACATATACCAATGCGCTGTCGATCAATACTACCGGTATCAATACGGAAAAGCTCCGGTATTTAGAGGATTTCGCTGACGGCTTCGGAGAACGTGCCGGAAAGTATTCCGCTGAACAGTTCCACATGATACTGGATAAATTCCAGACTCTTCCTGCCAACTATAAGGCGATCAACCTTGCTCTTGCAGCAGCCCTCGCCTGCTGCGGCTTCACATTCCTGCTTGGCGGAGGTCCTGTGGAGATGATACTTGCCTTCTTAGGCGCAGGTGTCGGACAGTTCGTAAGGAAAAAGCTGCTTGAACGCCATATAACCCTTCTCGCAAATGTTGCTCTCGGAGTATTCTCTGCCTGCTGCACCTATGTATGCCTTGATAAGCTGGCAGAAAGCATCTTCGATATATCCTCCTCACATCAGGCCGGATACATTTGCTCGATGCTGTTCATCATCCCCGGATTCCCACTCATTACCGGCGGCATCGATCTGGCAAAGCTTGACCTGCGGTCAGGGCTTGAGCGTATCACCTACGCCCTCCTTATAATAGGTACGGCAACCCTTACAGGCTGGCTCACCGCAATGGCCTTCAGATTCTCCCCCGCAGATTTCAACGAGTTGGAGCTGGAAACATGGCAGAAGATCCTTTTCAGGCTCATTACCAGCTTCTGTGGAGTTTACGGCTTCTCATTCCTCTACAACAGCCCCCGCAGGCTCGCTTTCACTGCCGGCTGCGTTGGCATGATAGCAAATACGCTAAGACTTGAACTCATCGACTTCACTGATATCCCCGTAAGTGCTGCTGCTTTCGTCGGAGCTCTCTCCGCAGGCCTCATGGCTTCGGCAATGAAGAAATGGATAGGCTGGCCGAGAATAACCATAACAGTTCCGTCCATCGTTATCATGGTACCGGGAATGTTCATGTACAAGGGCATTTACTATATGGGGCTCAACGACGTTTCCACCGGAGCGCTGTGGCTGTCAAAGGCTTTCCTTATCGTGACTGCCCTGCCTCTTGGACTTATCTTTGCACGTATCCTAACTGATAATAACTTCAGAAAGAGTTCCTGATATGTTCAGACATAAATTATAAGACACTATGGGAGACCGGTTGGTCTCCCGACTTTTTAAATTAAAAAAAGAAAATATGTTCGCACATCTTTATTTTTATATTTATATGTGGTATAATATAGTGTATGTCAATCCGTATCGATAAGGAGGGCTTATGGACAGATTTATACTGCATTCGGAATACGCTCCTGCCGGAGACCAGCCAAAGGCTATAGATGAACTTGTAAGCGGGATCGAATCCGGCAAAAAAGAACAGATTCTTCTCGGCGTTACCGGTTCAGGAAAGACCTTTACTATGGCAAACGTCATCGCCAAAGTCAACAGACCTACTCTTGTACTTGCCCACAATAAAATACTCGCAGCCCAGCTCTGCTCGGAATTCAGGGAGTTCTTCCCGGAAAATGCCGTAGAGTACTTCGTTTCATATTATGATTACTACCAGCCGGAAGCCTATGTGCCAAGCACAGACAGCTACATCGAAAAGGACTCATCTGTCAACGATGAGATAGATAAGCTGCGCCACTCCGCTACCACTGCTCTTGCTGAACGCAGAGATGTTATAATCGTCGCATCTGTTTCCTGTATCTACTCGCTGGGAAGTCCGGAAGAATATCGCTCCATGTGTGTATCTATCCGTCAGGGTGCCGAAAAGCCCCGTGACCAGCTTATCAATGAACTGGTGCGTATACGTTATGAAAGGAACGATATCGCTTTTGAAAGAAACAAATTCCGTGTGCGTGGAGATGTTGTGGAGATATTCCCTGCCATGTCATCGGATACAGCAGTCAGAGTTGAGTATTTCGGTGACGAGATCGACCGTATATCCGAAATAAACGTTGTTACCGGCGAGGTAAAGTCAACTGTCACACACGCTGCTATTTTCCCGGCAACGCACTACGTTGTCAGCGATGATAAACTCGAAAACGCTCTCACAGAGCTTGACTGTGAGCTTGCTGAACGCATAGACTACTTCCAGAAAAACAACAAGCTCATTGAAGCTCAGCGCATCGAGCAGCGTACTCACTACGATATGGAAATGCTGCGTGAGGTAGGCTATTGTTCGGGAGTTGAAAACTACTCCCGTGTGCTTGAAGGCCGTCCTGCCGGAAGCACTCCCATGACTCTCCTTGACCACTTCCCCAAGGATTTCCTGCTGATAGTCGATGAGAGCCACGTTACTCTGCCTCAGGTCAGGGCAATGTCCGCCGGGGACCGTGCGAGAAAAACCACGCTTGTGGAGTACGGCTTCCGCCTTCCCAGCGCTATGGACAACCGTCCGCTGAACTTCGATGAATTCAATGAACACATAGATCAGGCAATTTACGTCAGCGCAACTCCCGGACAGATAGAGCGTGAGAAAACTGACACTATCGTTGAACAGGTAATCCGTCCGACAGGACTTGTTGATCCGGAAATAATAGTCAAGCCGACTCAGGGACAGATCGATGATCTGCTCTCAGAAATAAATATACGCACTGCACGCAATGAACGTGTACTTGTAACTACTCTCACAAAGAAAATGGCTGAGGATCTCACATCCTACTACGAAAAGCTCGGCGTTAAAGTTCGTTATCTGCACCATGATATCGATACTATTGAGCGTATGGAGATAATAAAGGATCTGCGAAACGGTATTTTTGATGTTCTCGTGGGCATCAATCTTCTCCGTGAGGGACTTGATATACCGGAAGTAAGTCTTATTGCCATACTCGATGCTGACAAGGAGGGCTTCCTCCGCAGCGAGACTTCACTGATACAGACCATAGGACGTGCTGCAAGAAATGCTCAGGGACAGGTAATAATGTACGCCGATACCGTAACAGGTTCAATGGAGAGAGCTATCACGGAGACTGAACGCCGCCGAGGATTGCAGATAGCATATAATAAGGAACACAGCATCGTCCCCAAGACGATCATAAAGGGCGTCCGTGACGTACTTGAGATAACCTCGAAGAAGAAGATCGAAGCCAAAACAAAGCAGAAGAAGCTGTCTGCGGCTGAAAAACAGGCACTTATAGACAAGCTGACAATAGAGATGAAGAATGCAGCAAAGCTGCTTGAATTTGAGCACGCTGCATATCTCCGTGACAGGATAAAGGAATTAAAAGGAGAAAAATAAAACGCCGCAGGCAAACCGTAATTCTTCCTTCGGTCAAGCCGTGGAAGGAATCTGCGTAGCGTCCGTAAAATGTTGCTGCGCTCGTTTTACTGTTTCTCAGGAGGGACTCTGCCTCTCCCCACACACCTACCAGCCAAGGGAATACCATCCCTTTGGGAACCATTTTTTTAAGGAGTTATTATGACTGATAAAATAATCATAAAAGGCGCCCGTGCCAATAATCTCAAGAATATCGATCTTGAGATCCCCAGAGACAAACTCATTGTAATGACCGGTCTCTCCGGATCCGGTAAATCCTCTCTGGCATTCGACACTATCTACGCTGATGGTCAGCGCCGCTACGTAGAAAGCCTTTCATCCTATGCAAGAATGTTCCTCGGACAAATGGAAAAGCCGGATGTTGACAGCATCGAAGGGCTTTCCCCTGCCATTTCCATAGACCAGAAGACTACCTCCAAGAACCCACGCTCAACTGTAGGAACTGTCACCGAGATATACGACTATCTCCGTCTGCTCTACGCCCGTATAGGCGTTCCGCACTGCCCTGTCTGCGGCAGAGAGATCTCCCAGCAGAGCATAGATCAGATGGTTGATACAGTAATGGCTCTTCCAATGGGGACTAAAATCCAGCTCCTCGCTCCTATAGTACGTGGAAGGAAGGGACAGTATACGAAGGAGCTTGAAAGCGCAAGGAGATCCGGTTTTGTACGTGTACGCATTGACGGGATAATGTATGAGCTTTCCGAGGATATCAAGCTGGATAAGAACAAGAAACATAATATAGAGATAGTTGTTGACCGTATAATAATAAAAGAAGGCATCCAGTCACGTCTCACCGACAGCCTTGAAACTGTTTTCAGCCTCACAGAAGGACTTGCAATGGTGAATGTCATCGACGGCGAGGATATGCTTTTTTCCCAGAATTACGCCTGCCCGGAGCATAATATCAGCATAGGCGAGCTTGAACCGGTCATGTTTTCGTTCAATAATCCTATAGGTGCCTGTCCGAAGTGTACAGGTCTTGGCGTATTCCGCCACATTGATCCGGAACTCATAATCCCCGACAAGGAGCTTTCCATAATGGAGGGAGCGATAAACGCTTCCGGCTGGAACAGCCTTGATGAAACTTCTATCGCAACAATGTACTATAAAGCTATTGCTGATAAATACAGAGTGGATATAAACTGCCCCGTCAGAAAGCTCAAAAAATCTGAGCTTGATCTTTTCCTCTATGGCACGGGAACTGACGCTCTCGAACTTAAACGCCCTGCGTCACTGGGCGGCGGCAAGTATACATCCCCATTTGAAGGCGTCATCAACAACCTTGAACGCAGATACCGTGAAACTTCAAGTGAGTGGTCAAAGAACGAGATAGAGGAGTACATGAGCGAGGTGGACTGCCCTGTATGTCACGGCAAAAGGCTTCGTGATGAATACCTTGCTGTCACTGTCGGTGATAAGAATATCAGCGACCTGACTGACTATTCTGTCAAGGACGCTCTCACCTTCTTCAAGGAAATAAAGCTCTCAAAACACGACAGCTTCGTCGGCGAGCGTATAATCAAGGAGATAAAGGAGCGTCTCGGCTTCCTCGGAAGCGTGGGCTTGGAATACCTTACGCTATCACGTTCCTCAGGCACACTCTCAGGCGGTGAAAGTCAGCGCATACGCCTTGCAACTCAGATCGGCTCCTCACTTGTCGGCGTGCTCTATATCCTCGACGAGCCCAGTATCGGACTTCATCAAAGGGACAATGACAAGCTGATCGCAACTCTGAAACGCCTCCGTGATCTCGGAAACACCCTCATAGTCGTGGAGCATGACGATGATACGATGCTTGCCGCAGACTATATCGTGGATATCGGCCCTGGTGCAGGAGTACACGGCGGTGAAGTCGTATTCGCCGGAACTGTTGACAAGCTGCTGAAATGCAAGTCATCCATTACAGGACAATATCTCAGCGGCCGTAAAAAGATCGAAGTGCCAAAGATTCGCCGCAAGGGCAACGGAAAGTTCCTGACTATACACGGTGCAGCAGAGCATAATCTGAAAAATATCGATGTTTCGCTTCCACTTGGGGAGCTCATATGCGTTACAGGTGTATCCGGCTCGGGAAAATCCTCTCTCGTGAACGAGATAATCTACAAGCACCTTGCTGCAAAGCTTAACCGTGCAAAAACAAGAAGCGGTAAATTCTCATCAATGGAAGGCATCGATGAGCTGGATAAAGTGATATGCATAGACCAGTCCCCTATCGGCCGCACTCCCCGCTCAAATCCGGCTACCTATACCGGTGTTTTCAGCGACATACGTGACCTCTTCTCAAAAACTCCCGATGCAAAGGCTCACGGCTATTCCAGCGGACGCTTCTCCTTCAATGTCAAGGGCGGACGCTGTGAGGCCTGTGAGGGTGACGGCATCATAAAGATAGAAATGCACTTCCTGCCTGATATTTACGTCCCCTGTGAGGTCTGTAAGGGCAAGCGCTATAACCGTGAAACTCTTGAGATACACTATAAGGGAAAATCAATTTATGATGTACTGGAAATGACCGTTGACGAGGGTGTGGAGTTCTTTGAGCACATCCCGAAGATCGCAAAAAAGCTGAAAACATTGCAGGATGTGGGGCTTGGATATATCCGTATCGGCCAGCCTGCCACTACCCTTTCCGGCGGTGAAGCCCAGCGTGTAAAGCTTTCAACTGAGCTTTCAAAAAGAGCTACCGGACGCACTATCTATATCCTTGACGAGCCCACTACCGGACTCCATACTGCTGACGTACACCGCCTTATCGATGTTCTTCAGAGCCTGACAGATCAGGGAAATACTGTACTTGTTATAGAGCATAACCTCAACGTCATAAAGGTGGCAGACCATATCATCGACCTCGGACCTGAAGGCGGAGACGGCGGAGGTACCATCGTTGCACAGGGAACTCCGGAGGAAGTGGCTGCCTGCGACAAATCCTACACAGGCCAGTATCTAAAACCATACCTTGAATAACGCAAAGGCTATAATTTAATTACGAAAACGATAAATATCCCGTCTCAGTTATCAAAAGAGACGGGATATTTGTATATTGATACAGAAAATATAGGGATATTTTTGACACATCTCACAAAATTCCAAGAAACCACTTTATTTATTACTTAAACTATGATATAATATTCAAGGTTATTAACTTGAAGAAATATATTATACAAACAGAATCATACCGATCGGGGGACTATATGAAAAACGGAGTTAAAATGCTCGATATTGCTAATAAGCTTGGAGTAAGTGTTGTCACTGTATCCAATGCTCTCGCCGGGAGAGACGGCGTAAGCGAAGCAATGCGTCAGAAGATCTGCGAGACCGCAGAAAAAATGGGCTATAAGCCTTCAAATACAAAGACTGAAAGGAAACGTGCCCTCCTTCCGAAGCCTGGAAAGAACGTGGGTATACTCACATCCGAGCGCTTTGTCGGCGCCCGCGGCACTTTCTACTGGGAGCTTACTGCTTCTATATCAAACAAGCTCTCGCAGATGAACGTTTCAACAGTATATGAGTGTATCAATTCGGAAAATGAAAATAACGGCACTCAGCCGAATATGCTGATTGACAAAAAAGTCGATGGCATAATCGTTATCGGTCAGGTCCACCGCCCATATATAGAAATGCTCAGCAAGGTAACACTGCCGGTCATTTTCGTGGATTTTTACGACAGCAGGTACGATGTGGATTCCGTGAATTCCGACAGCTATAACGGCTGCTATGTCCTTACAGACCACCTTGTAAATATGGGGCACAGAAAGATAGGATTCTTCGGCAATTTCAACGCAACCAGCAGTATCAATGACCGTTTCCTTGGTTATCTCAAATGCCTTATCGAGAACGGACTTGAATATCACCGTGAATGGACTCTCGATGACAGAAATGACAGAGGCATCCTGTATACCGATATTGATTTTCCTGAGGAGCTTCCGACTGCTTTCGTATGCAACTGCGATGAGACTGCATTCCGTGTTATATCTGCGCTCCGCACCAAAGGCATACGTGTACCGGAGGATATATCAGTTGTCGGATACGACAATTACACCATGTCAAGCATTTGCATCCCTACAATAACCACTGTTGAAGTGGATATTGAAAAAATGGCTCAGGAAGCTGTTGAGCTCATGGCAAAAAAACTCAGCAACAGCTCATATAAGGAGGGACGCAAGGTAATCCCCGGCAAGCTCATTATAAAGGAAAGCGTCTCCGATATCAGCAGCGGCGCTGAAAAAATAAGCAAGGCGGCTATGCTATGATGAACAGATTTATAGGACATCTTACAACTGTTATCCGCCACCGCCATATGGTCATGATCCACTGCTTCAAGGCCGGTATCATAAAGCGTGGACTGCTGCACGACCTTTCAAAGTTCTCCCCTACAGAATT
>LVAK01000093.1 GCA_001604035.1 Clostridiales bacterium Firm_05 | reverse complement strand
TTCTCAGCTAATAAATCCAAGTCCAACCAGGCTACTTCACGCCGTAAGCTTATTGAAAAGCTCACTGTTGAGGAGCTCCCGGCTTCAAGCAGACGCTATCCGTTCATAGGCTTCGATATGGACAGAGAGCTGGGAAAGGATATCCTCCAGGTCGACGGCATATCCAAGACTGTTGACGGAGTAAAGCTTCTTAACAATGTGAGCTTCACTCTCGGACGCACAGACAAGGTGGCGTTCATAGGAGAGAGCGAACAGGCTATCACCATGCTCTTCAAGATACTCATGGAAGAGGAGGAGCCGGATGAGGGCTCATTCAAATGGGGCGTATCCGTTACTACATCTTATATGCCGGTGGATAACAGTGAGTACTTCAACGGCTGTGAGCTTTCTATCCTTGACTGGATAAGACAGTATTCCGTAAAGGACGAGACAGAGACCTATCTCCGTGGCTTCCTGGGACGTATGCTCTTCTCAGGCGATGATGTGTACAAGCCGGTAAATGTGCTTTCAGGAGGAGAAAAGGTAAGATGTATGTTCTCACGCATGATGCTTTTCGGTTCTAACGTGCTCTTGCTCGACCGTCCTACCAATCACCTTGACCTTGAGAGCATTACCGCTGTCAATAACAGCCTTATCAACTTCAAGGGAGTCGTTCTCCTCGCTTCTCACGACCATGAGATACTCCAGACAACTGCAAACCGCATTATCGAGATAACTCCCGAGGGATGCATTGACAGACAGGGAACTTATGAGGAGTTTATGGAGTTCAGAAAAAATTCTCCTGAACAGTGAAATATATATTGACTTGATCCGGCAATTATTGTATAATGTTTACATCATATGATATAGGAGGGAAATACTATGATATGCAGATATTGCGGAAGATATGTTAAGGATGGAGTTAAATTCTGTAATCATTGCGGATCGGATATCTCCGACGGAGTTCATCCGCTGAAAATGCCGGTGGATGAGGTGCCGGTATCGTTAAACGATCAGCAGGATTACGGTTCCGGACATTCCCAGGGCTACGGTTCATCTCCGGCACAGGGATATGATTCTTCCGGTCAGCAGGGGTATAACACATCACAGCCCCAGAGATATGGTTCACCGCAGAACTATGGTCAGCCCCAGGGATATGACCAGCAGGGATATGGTTCGCAGCAGCCCGGGTATAATAATATGCCTCAGCCTCAGCAGTACAACGGACCGATCTCAATGAACACCATGCCGAACAGGACTAATGTGATAACTAAAGTTATTGCGGCTATAGTAGTTATCGGCCTTATAATCGCACTGATAATGCACTTTACTTCTGACGTGAACAAGATAAAGAACAGCCATCCCATGGCATATCCGAATAAGACATGGGGAGATGCGCTGAAAAAAGTAAGCAGGGACGGAAAGTGGAAGGCTTACAAAAGCGGCGGAAGAAGATATGTGAAGTATACCGGAAAGATCAAGGGCAGCGGCGAAAAGCTTGAGGTCATATTCCGGGTGAAGGACAACAAGAACAGCGAAGTCGAGGAGATCACCAAGGGCAGTGAGACTTACAATGCTGATGATGGTGCCGACGGACTTATGATGTATGTGATAATAAAGGATATTTTTGAAGACACCTTGAAGGAGTGATAGATATGATATGCAGATATTGCGGTAAGGAAGTAAATGAAAATGTAAGGTTCTGCAACCACTGCGGAGCTAATCTGGGTGCAGAGAGGATAACCACCGGAAATAATGCCGCCAATGCACAGCCGCAGCCGCAGCCATTTCCGGTCCAGCCGATGCAGTATGAGCCGCAGCCATACAAGAAAACAAATAAAGGTCTGATCATCGTCCTGATACTGATACCTATCGTAATATTTGCTCTGATACTCATTCCTGCTATTATAGGTTACAGCTCGGATATAAGAAGAGTCAAGAATGGTTCTATAGATGCTCCCGGCTATGACGACAAGGAGTGGGGAGAGGTACTGGATGACCTTTGCGATGATTCCGACTGGTCGCAGTATAAGGAAGACGGCGATCGTATGGTCAAATACACAGGCACAAAGAAGAGCGACGGAAAAGATTTCGAGATAATTTTCAAGCTCCACAGTGACAGGAAGAATTTTGATGTTGTTTCAATTAAAGACGGTGATCTGAAGATCACCAATGAAATGGCAAAATCGCTGGCTATTATAGAGATATTCGACGGTACTTATAAATAAAAATCAGCCTGTAAGCATTGCTTACAGGCTTTTTTGCAGTATTCAGCCGATCCGTTCAACAGTGTAGCCTCTTTCGGAAAGGATATCGTCAACGCCTTTATTGCCGGAGAAATGCAGAGAGCCAACCATGAAGAGATAGTTCCTGCCGTCATTGATGTAGGACTCGGCAGCATCAGCCATACCCTTGTTGCGGTCGAAGAGCATGATCTTCATATACTCGGCGTGATCGTCAAGAAGCTCTTCCGGGAGGTCGTCGCCGGGCTCTTCAAGATCTATGAACTCGTCGATATCGCCTGACGCCCAGCAGTCATACATTTCGCCCAGTTGTTCAGCCAGCTCTTCAGGGCTGGTCTCAGCGCTGGAGCATATGGAGTAGCTGGCGTAATCGTCAGTATATGCTGCCATAGCGTCTGCCTGAGTCTGTAGGGTTTCTATGTTCACGATTTCCTTGCCGTCTTTTTCGGCTTTTTCGATGAACTGCCAGTCGATCCCCTGTGATGAGAGGTTTTTCATATCAAGAATAGCAGCGGAGCTTATCTCGGACGTCCAGAATCCGACGTTGTAGTAATCCAGCATAGAATTATACAATCCAAGCTCTTTGAGAGCCTTCACGCCAGCTTCATAGGCTTCCGGGGACAGATGATCCTTGACCGTACTGCCATCGGTATATACGAGCGATGTGAGCAGCTCCTGCATAACAGACATATTGCCGGTGAGCTCCTTGACATTATATTCAACAGCAACGCCTTCGCAGTTATTGTAAGCTTTATTGACATAATCCGGGAATACCAGCTCTCCCTCCGGAGCAACATGGATAGTGCCCATTAAGAATATATGATTCCCTGTGGCAGGATCAGTGGCCTTCCACATAGCCGGAGTAAGCTCTTTGGCAGTGATGTAGTCGTTTATATCTATTTCGGAATCATCCGGTGATGCAGTCTGAGCTTCGTTCACAGAAGCCGTTTCCGGAGCATCTGTGGCATCAGCGGTCGTTACGGCAGAGGATGATTCTTCTGCATCGGATGAAGAACTGTTTCCGCAGGATACAGAAGCTATGGCAAGTATTAAGGCTGCTGTGGTGTATAGTATATGCTTTATCTTCATTTTATCCTTCCTTTCTGTTTTGCGCTCCTATTATTTTAGCAGATATAGTATATTGTGTCAAGCTGAACGTATAAGTGAGACATTGACAAAAACGGAACAATGTAATAAAATAAGATATATCGTTTCTGGAGGAATTTGATGAACACTGTTCTTTTCATATCAGTATTTTCTGCTGCCATAGCTGTTGGCTGGATGTTCCGGCGAGAGATGCTCCGGGCTGAGAAAAGGCCTGCTGCCGGGAAGCTCCTGCGTGCTGCGGCTTTGCTGCTGGCTGGTGTCGGCATAGCCGATATTGCCGGGGCTTTCAGCGCCTTACCGTATCACGGTGCATTTGCCCTTGCAGGAATTGTCAGCGCAGCATCCTTTGCTATATGTGAGGTGAACAAGCACAGAAACAGCCGGCTTGCGGCATTTGCAGTTAAAGTTATGCTCATAGCTGCCGTGTTGGAGGTCACATTGTTCAATCTTCCTGTGTATCGGCTATGGATGGGTAATTTTACGGAGATGAGATTCAGTGCGGATAAATTCTCTGCGGCAAGAGGAGTTAAATATCGTCCGGAGCATGATGATATACTGATAACCGGTGAGAACGGCATAGAGTTTACCCTTGAGGGCGTGAACTGTGAGGTCGGCACCGTTTATGCTGATATCGATTTCAGCGAAGAGACTTCCGGAGCAATGATGTACATTGATGCTATGGACGAGACACAGACCTCGGCTTTCAGGGTAGATGTGGCAGATGCAATGATAGTTGAAGGCAGGAAGGGCTCCGGATATTCGCAGCTTCAGCTTTCCGGCAAGGTCAGCGATCTCAGGATAAGAATAGCTCCTATAGGCGGCGGAGAGGTATATCTGCGGAGGATAGCACTAAATGCTCAGCCGCCTATGGAGATATCGTGGCTGAGATTCCTGCTGATAGTCATTCTGAGCTGCTTCATACGTTCAGTCATGACAGGTAAAAAGCTTCAGCAGGGCTATGAACGGCAGAAGAAGCTCTGTATCATATCGGCAGCCTGTATTACACTGACTGCCTGTGTTACAGCAGTTCTGGTAACAGATCATAAGCTGGGCAGCCGAAGTTGGGGCAGCATTATGAAACAGACGGAAGGAGACCAGATGTCTCAGGAGCTTGTGGAAGCTTTTGAGCATGGGAGCACAAGACTGCAGGAAGAGCCGTCAGAGGAGCTGAAAGCCTTTGACGATCCGTATGACCGACGGCTGCGTGAGGATGAGGGGCTGGATATAAAATGGGATCACGTTTACTGTAAGGGGCATTATTATTCCTATTATGGCATAGCGCCAGTAATACTCGTGTTCATGCCGTATCATCTGCTGACAGGATATTTCCTGCCGCATGAAGCAGCAGTCCTGCTGTTTGCGCTTATAGGCATTATCGGACTCAGCTTTGCGTATATTAGCTTTATATCAAAGTTCTTTCCGGAAACTCCGTCCGGATTGGCTCTGATAGGTCTTGTTATAACTCAGACTGTCAGCGGTATATGGTTCAGCATCGGCAGACCGCTTTTCTATGAGACGGCGATTGCTGCCGGATTTGCATTTCTGACCTGGGCCTTCTACTTCATCATTTCCTCCGAAGTTATCAGTAAGGGCAGGATATCATTAGTGAGAACAGCAGCCGCTTCACTGCTGTTTGGAATCGCTGTACTGTCAAGGCCTACACTGGTGCTGTACTGTATCTGTGCAGCAGGCTTTATGATAGCTGCTTCCGGCAGAGTTAAGGCCGGAAGGATACGATACCTGACCTGTGCGTTGACACCTATGGCATTACTTGGGCTTGTTCAGATGTGGTATAACTTTGACCGGTTCGGTTCACCGTTTGAGTTCGGCATACAGTATTCCCTTACGATCAACGACTTCACCAAAACTCAGTTCCACTGGCAGCTTTCCATGACTGCACTTTATAACTATCTTTTCAATACGCCTGTGTTCACACCGGTATATCCCATAGTATCCACCAGATTTCAGTTCATGGATGTAGGAGGCTTCTTCTATGAGGACTATGATTCCACGATGAATACCTCCGGACTGTTTTTCCTGGCGTTGCCCATGTTTGCTTACTTTCTCTCCGGCAGGGCGCTGAAGGAGATACCTGACAGAAAAACACGGTTCAGGACGGCCGCATTGGCAGGTATACCCTGTGTGGTGATACCTTTTATAATAATCGCTTCTGTATGGGAGAGCGGTTATGCGGTAAGGTATATGGCTGATTTTGCATGGCAGTCTCTGTTCGGCGCATTTGCTGTTATATTCTGGCTGTATTCAAAAAACGGGAATACCACTGTGAAAAAGCTTATCCATATGTTCATGTGCTTTTCACTGCTGTGGACGCTGTTGGTTGCCGGAGTACAGGACATAAACCAGATGCTCCGCTTTACAGACGGACACTGGGAGCATCCGGAGATCGCCTATGACATTGAGCATTTCTTTGCTTTCTGGAAATAAAATAAAGGGTGTGATAAAGCGTATTTATCACACCCATATTTTTTAATCGATGAGCTTTACGTAATCCTTGGAAACATAGCCGTATCCATCTTCATATACGATCTTGTACCAGTTACCTTCGGATCCGACGATCTCCATTTTTTTACCCTTTTGAAGAGAACCTATCCTTTCACTGTCTGTAGAAGGTCCCTGCCTTACGTTCAGATCTGTTTCAGCGGTATTGACGTAGCCATATTTCTTTGAATCGTCTTCTGCTGGAGAAGTTGTGACCTGCTGGGAGTCCTTGCCCTGTGAAACGGTGAGTTCGATCTTGGATCCGGCATACACTTCTGTTCCCGGAGCTATATCCTGGGAAATTACCACATCTTTGGCGAATTTGTCATGGGGAACATACTTGGCGCTGACATTGAGCTGGTATCTTGTCAGCTCAGCATATGCCTCTTTGTAATCACGGCCGGTCACATTGGGGACGATGACCTTATCGCCCTGTGATTTGCCCTGAGATACCACGATCGTCACGACTGTACCTTCGTCAGCTTCTGTTTCTGCGGGGATGCTTTGTGAAATGACGATGCCTTCGTTAATGGTATCGCTGAACTGGAATTCAGTCTCACATTTAAGTCCGGCCTGTTCGAGCTCTATTTCCGCAGTCAGCTGATCGGAGCCTCTTACGTCCGGGACGGATACTTTTTCTGTTGAATCATCATCAGCAGGCAGGGTATTCTCCTCTGCGCCGGGGCGCTGTGAGGCAGTGACGTCCTCAGAGCTGCTTGTATCAGATGAATCCTTCTTTGAGCCGCCTGAGCCGTTGTCTTTGAGGTACATATATATACCGCCTGCAACAACACCAAGAATGAACAGCAGTGTGATAATGAGAAGAATGATTATACCTGAGCTGCCCTTTTCTTTTTTCTCCTCAGCCGGACGGTGCGGATACTGACCGGCAGGCTGTCTGTATTGAGGCTGAGGCTGCCGTGGCTGCTGCTGATACTGAGGCTGCTGATACTGGGGCTGCCGTGGCTGATACTGAGGCTGTTGATACTGGGGCTGCTGGTATTGCTGTTGCTGCTGTGGGCGAGCGAACATATTCTGTTGCTGATAAGGTGTCTGATTCTGATAGCCGCCCTGCATATACTTCTTCAGCGGCGGAGCAGTATCGTTCTGCTGGCCGTTCTGATATTGCTGCTGTGGCTGGGGATAGGGACGGCGCTTGAAGGTGGGCTGATCGTCTGAAGAATCAGCTCTATAGAGCTTTGTCTGATCGTTGTCATTGAAATTTCCTGGCATAGGATTACCTCCGAATCAATCGGTCACAGTGACCTCTTTGCTGTATTTTATTTCTCCGTTATATATCCAGTTTATAACGGCAGTTCCTGCCGAATTAATCTTATAGTTCTGACCGCCGTTCTCCTCGTAAATTGAGATTATATCCGGATCAGAAGAACGCATCATAACTTCGTCCTGGAAAGGGCCGTCGTTTGTTATATTTACCTGTATTTCCTTGTACACGCTCTGGTCATCGCAGTAGAATACCACTTTGCAGACTGCATCCCGGCCAAGGTAGTTTTCAGCATTGAAAGTGATATTGTAATCATCACCGCTTTTATCTGCTGATACTATGAGGGCTTCTGGCGCATCCCATTTCAGCTTCTCATCAGCATCATCGTTTACGGTGATGACAAGCTGATCGTTTGTGGCGTACAGCGTAGATGTCATTTCGTATCCTGTCTGGAGCAGAGAGTCCAGCTCTGCTGCATTGCGGCTGATACTGTCCGGGAAGGTGACGCTGGTTATATCCACATCTTCATGCAGGCCTATGGACAGCATATCCATATTTGCGGATATCTCAGTGATCTTTCCGCCGGTACTGCCGGAGGATCGGCTTTTTTCGCTTCCTGAGAGCTTGTATGCAGTAAAGCCTATGGCTGAAACAGCTATCAGTGTAAGCAGGAATGCTGCGACCGGAACAGGATTTATGTGCTTTTCCGGCTTGACGACAGTGCGTTTTCTTTCTTGCTGAGGCATAGGTCTTGAAGCAGGAGCTTCAGGCCGTGGCTTGGCAGCTGCCGGAGCGTTTTTATGGAATGGATTTGCTCCAGAATCGAATCCCTGGTGCTGTGGAAGTCTGAGAGTAGTTCGGCTTCCGGAAAAAGCTGTACCGCTTTCCGGGGCTTTGTTCAGGTCGTCCAGCAGTTCTCTTAATGTACGATAGCGCTGTGCGGGATCAAACGCACAGGCTTTTAGGATTATCCCTGCAAGCTGCTGCGAAGCGTTCTGCGGAGGTGGGAGCGGAGCTCCGCTCATACGCCTGTCTATAGCCTCTTCAATGCTGAGAAGCTCCTTTTCAAAGGGCATATACATATCGTTCATAAGCTGATAAAGGCATATGCCGAAGGAGTAGATATCTGCCTGTTTGCCATAGCGTGCGCCGGCGTTTGAACGGGCAAGGTAGACTTCCGGAGCAAGATAGCCGTTTGTACCGGCAAAAGTTCCGGAGATATCGGCTTTTTTGGAGATATTGAAGTCGCCGAGCTTGTATACGCCTCTGTTGTCACAGAAGAAGTTGCCGGGTTTGAGGTCACGGTGGATTATCCCCTTATCATGGGCGGCCAGCAGGCCGTTTCCTATATCGGCAGCGACTTTCCGGACGTTCTTCTCCGAAAAGTCGAATTTTTTCTCTTTGATAAGGTCGCTGAGGCAGGAAAGATATTCCATTCTTATCAGAAAACAATAGCCTTCAAAATGACCGTCGATATAAAACTCCCTGAGATCTTCCTCCTGGTAGGAGACAATGTTGGGACAATCACGGAGCGAGAACATGATATTCGATTCATTTACAGCCAGCTGCCGGCGTTCTTCAATAAGTCTGCGTCGGCGTGCTTCATCTGTGTATGAGTCGTCAGCAGGGACAAGCGGTTCTATCTTGACGGCCGATACATCGGTACGGCTGAGGCGTTTGGCAGTTATCCTGTAAACTGCACTGAATGAGCCGGAGCCGATCTTTTCCTGTATATACCAGTTGTCCCAGAGAGGCTGTCTTAGCTGCTTGAGGATCACTTCTATAAGGTCGCTGCTGTTCATATCCTGCCTCCCTTCATCCAAACTGCTGATCTTTAATATAATAATATCAATAAAGCATTAGTTTGTCAAGAATAATAAGAAATATACCAGGCAAAAACGGAGAATAGGAGGTGTACGGGGCAGTTTTGTGAAAATTCTTGGAAAATATTATAAATGTATAGCATTTTTCTCTGATGTATGTTATAATATAAGGTATGCTGAAAAAGGAAAAGTAAGGAATGATAAGATAATATGCCGATATACCTTGATAATGCTGCAACAACAAAGCCTTGTGCCGAGGCCGTTGAAGCGGCTGTGGAAGCAATGACTGCCAATTACGGCAATCCTTCTTCCCTTCATAAAGCCGGGCTTGAAGCTCAGCTTGCAGTAGATAAAGCGAGAAAGATCATTGCCTCATCCGTAGGCGCTGACAGTTCATGCATATATTTCACATCCGGAGCAACAGAGAGCAATAACCTTGCACTCAGAGGCGTAGCAGGAGCTTATGGAAAGCGCAGGAAGAAGATAGTTATCTCTGCTGTGGAGCACGCTTCCATAGACGAGACAGCTTCTGCATTGGAGAATATGGGGTACGAGATCGTCCGTATCTCTCCCCGTGAGGACGGAAGACTGTATGCCGCTGATTTCGTGAATGCCTGTGACGATAACACTTGCCTTATAAGTATGATGCTCGTCAATAACGAGACCGGATACATACTGCCTGTAAAGGAGACGTTCACGGCAGTAAAACGCAGGTATCCCGATATCGTTACACACTGCGACTGTGTGCAGGGGTACATGAAGCTGCCGATAAAGGTAAATCAGATGTGTGCGGATATGATAAGCCTGAGCGCTCATAAGATACATGGTGTCAAAGGCGTAGGAGCTATATACATAAAAAAAGGCGTGCGTGTGGTGCCTGTAGTTACCGGCGGCAAGCAGGAGAAGGGCATACGTTCCGGTACAGAGAGCGTTCCGCTCATAGCAGCTTTCGGAGCTGCTGCGGAGAAGCTGTTCCCAACTATCGGTGAGAGATATGAAAGAACAGGCGCCCTGAAAGCATATCTGCTGGACAGGCTTTCTGGGATGGAAGGCGTAGCCGTGAACTCTCCCGAAGATGGTTCACCCTACGTTGTGAATATATCTGCTGAGGGAAGACGCTCGGAGATAATGCTGCATTTCCTTGAAAGTAAGGAGATATATGTTTCAAGCGGTTCTGCCTGCTCAAAGGGACAGCAGAGCGGAGTCCTCGGACAGTTCGGCATACGTGACAAGCGTGCCGACAGTGCGATACGAATAAGCATGACTGCTGAGACCACCGAGGAGGAACTTGACAGGTTCGCAGAAGCTCTCAGAGAAGGATTTGAAAAGGTACGAGGATGATTTCCTCACTATAAAACATAGGAGAATGATAATGAAAGAGATTGTACTTGTAAAATACGGTGAAATGGCACTCAAGGGACTGAACAAAAAGACCTTTGAGGATATGCTCACCAAGAATATAAAGCGCCGCATAAAGCCGCTGGGACATTTTGTTTGTACCAGTGCTCAGTCCACACTGTATATCGATCCGCAGGATGATGATATCGACCTTTCAGAGGTAGTAGAAAGAGTGGGAAAGATATTCGGTATCGCTGCACTCTGCCGTGCCTGTGTGTGCGAGAAGGATTTTGAAGATATCTGTGAAAAGAGCTATGAGTATCTTGAGGATATCCTCGGCTGTGCCAAGACATTCAAGGTCAACGCCAAGCGCTCCGATAAGGCGTTCCCCATGAAGTCTCCTGAGATATGTATGGAAATGGGCGGAAAGCTGCTTGACAGATTCCCTCATCTGAGCGTTGATGTGAAGAACCCCGAGATAACTGTGACTGTTGAGATAAGAGATACCAATGCGTATGTTCATGCTGAGAATATCAAGGGTGCAGGCGGACTTCCTGTAGGAAGCAGCGGAAAGGCTATGCTCCTTCTCTCAGGCGGTATCGACAGCCCTGTTGCCGGCTGGATGATGGCAAAGAGAGGCGTACACATCGCTGCGATACATTATGTGAGCCCTCCCTACACTTCTGAAAGAGCTCAGCTCAAGGTGGAGCAGCTCTGTGAAAAGCTGACAGACTGGTGCGGCGGCATAGCTTTCTACTGTGTACCCTTCACTGAGCTTCAGGAGGCTATCAAGGATCACTGTCCCGAGGAGTTCTTTACTATTATAATGAGAAGACTCATGATGGAGATAGCTCAGCGCATCGCTGCAAAGGATAACTGCCTTGCACTTATCACCGGTGAGAGTGTGGGACAGGTGGCAAGTCAGACAATGGCTGCTATTGCCTGCACAGATGCTGTATGCCGCATACCTGTATTCCGTCCATGTATAGGTATGGACAAGACTGAGATAATCGAGATCTCACGAAAGATAGATACATTCGATATATCAACTCTTCCTTATGAGGACTGCTGTACGGTATTCACGCCCCGTCATCCTAAGGTAAGACCACGTCTTGAGGACATTGAAAAGGCTCAGAACAGCTTCGATTTTGAGCCGCTGATACAGAAGGCAGTGAAAAATACAGAAATGAAGACTTTCGATATCGCAAAGTGAGAAGAATGATTTTAACTATCTGACAAAAAATCGTGGTTGAAATTATGGAAAATACACAAAAGGGAGGTGCGGGTATAAATGACAAGCAGTGATTATACAGAAAGTTTACCCGTAAATCTTGACAAAACGGTTACAAATGTTGTAAAATTATTAGAACGGAGGAGTATGACCATATCTACAGCCGAAAGCTGTACAGGAGGCTTGCTGTCAGAACTGATAACATCAGTTTCCGGCGCCTCAGAAGTATTCGAGCTGGGATTGTGTACATATTCCGAGCGTATAAAGAGCCGGTTCCTCGGAGTTCCGGCAGAAGAGATAGCGAAATACGGAGTCGTCAGCGAAGAGGTGGCACTGTCAATGGTAAGGGGACTGAAAGAACGTTCCGGAGCCGATGTGTGCATCTCAGTGACAGGCGTAGCCGGACCTTCCGGCGGTACTGAAAAGACTCCGGTAGGAACAGTATTCATCGGCTTCGACATATGCGGAAGGCAGTTTGTGAGACTTCCGGAATTGTGGAAGCTTGAAGATAAAAGCCGCAGAAATATAAGATATGCGGCTGCGGCGTATGCCTTTGAGACTGTTGAACGAGCAATTATGGAGGAGATCAAGGCAGATGAGTGATACATTGAACGACCTGCTGTCCGAACTTGACAGGGAGGCTAAGCTTAGAGCCGAAAAGATAAGTCGGATACGCAATGCCATACATGGCGCTCAGGAACAGAATGCTCCGGCGGCATTTTCGGCTCCGGCGGCGGCAGCTCCTCCTGATAGTGAGAAAAAGGTGTTTTCCTCTGCTGAGGATATCCTGAGGGCACTGGACGGAGTAAATGCTCCTTCCGCCAGCGGCACTGCTTCTGCGGAAGAAACTCCTGAAATAACTGATGAGCCTTATGATGAGGTTCACAGCGGATCGATATTTGACACGCTTCCTGACGATCCTGCTGCTGATTTTATGCCTGATGAAGCAGCGGATGTCATAGCTCATCAAGGGAGCGCTCCGGAGACTGAAAAGGCTTCAGTGCCTGTATCAGAGCCGGCAGACTACAGCAGAAATATTGCCGCCCATGAAGAGCCGGTGAGAGCCGAGCTGACTTTCCGTGACAGCTCAGAAACTGATGCGGCTGGTAAAGCAGAGGTAAAAAAGAGCAAAAAGAAAAAGCAGAAAAAGAAGAAGACTTTCAGACAGCGTATACGAGGCCTTTTCCCACAGAAGGGAGACAGCGTATTTGAATGTATAAGAAAAGTTGTATTCCTTGTATCTGTGATCGCCATTATCGTTTGCGGATATATGGTGTCTGACTATTACCTTGATCTGTGGCGCAGCAAAAGACTGAACGATAAGGTCATGAATATGTACTGGACATATCAGGACGAAGAGCCTGAAAAGCCAAGTGAAGTTAAGGTAGTGAACGAGGACGGCGAGGAGGAGATACGCAAGAAGTATTCTATACTCCCCGGTGCAAGAAAGCTTCTTGACATCAACAGCGATGTTGTGGGAGTTATCAGCATTCCTGATACTAATGTGAATAATCCTCTGATGCAGGCTGATGATAATTCAAAATACCTCAACATGAAGATAGACGGCTCTGAGTCCAGGGCAGGCGAGATATTCCTTGACTACCGCAACCATTTCGATGAGATAGATGATGAGGGATATCTGAAGTATCCTAACTCCGATAACCTTGTTATATACGGCCATAATATGGGCGATGAGTCTATGTTCGGTACACTTAAGTATTACCACAGAAACGGTGATTATTACGGTGAGCATCCGGTCATAGAACTCAATTCAAACTGTATGACATACAAATATAAGATATTTGCATTCTTCATGCTTGATGCAGAAGATGATACATCTACAAAGTTCGATTGCTGGAACAAGCTTAATTTCAGTGACGAGAAGGACTTCTATAACTTTGTTAATGAGGCGAAGAGAAGAACTCTCAGGCTCAATGATGTTGATGTGAAGTACGGCGATAAGCTGGTAACGCTCTCCACCTGCAATACCTATCTCGGAGACCGTGGCAGACTTATTATTATGGGAAGACTTGTGCGTGAAGGTGAGGATCCTATGAAGGGAACTCAGAACAGCGTTGCAAATCCCAATATCAAATGGCCGACAATGTATTACAATACCAAGACCAATGAACACTACGATCCTGACGCAGATTTCGAGCCTTATGGCCCGTGACAGGCGTTGGAGTGAACTGATATCTGCTCCGTAAGGAACATAAGAGGAGTAATATGCCAAATGAATAAACCTGCAAAGATCGCAACCGCAGGATGTGCCTGCGCCCTTGCGGTAGGTCTGGGAGCGCTTGTATACTCCCAAAATAAAAAAGAAGACAGCAATGATCCTACCATAAGCTCAGCTTCTATAACTACAGAAGCTGCAACAGAAGCGGAGAACACTGCTTTGAAGCTTCCGGCTGACTGGGCAAAGGATATGAGCTATGCTGCATCCGAAAGCGGAATGACCGAAAGGGCAAAATATTTTAAAACCATAAATCCTGATATCGCCGGCTGGATCAAGATAGCAAATACTCAGGTCGATTATCCTATAGTGCTTGATCCGGGCGAAATAGAGGAGAATTCAAAGTTCTACGGACCGGAGTATTACATTCCGGATTCCTACTACCTTGACCATGATCTCGATGGAAGCTATCTGCGCTGCGGTTCGCTGTTTTTTGATTACAGGAACGTTTTCGGCAGCGATGAGGAGGAACAGTCCGAGAATCTCATTATCTACGGACATAATATGGCGAATAATTCCATGTTCGGATCCCTCAGAAGATACCGTCAGGATTACAGTTTCTATGATGTGAGCCCGTTTGTGGAGCTCAGCTCAAATTATAGGGACTATGACTATGTTATCTTTGCTTTTCTCATAACCAGCGGCAATTACGAGGGCAATGACTTCGTGTACTGGAATATGGAGGAGCTTGATGATAAAAAGGACTTCGATTTCTATGTTGACCGCTGCAAAAAAAGCGCTATGCTTGATACCGGAGTCGATGTTCAGTACGGCGATAAGCTGCTCACCCTGTCGACCTGCTACGCTGACGAGGACAACTCACGTTTCCTTGTAGTTGCAAGAAGACTGCGTGACGGTGAGAAGGCAGGGGATATGTCAACTATCCAGCGTACTGAGGAATGGAAGAAGGCTCATGAAGAAAAGCCTGAGACAACAACATCTGCTGAAGAGCAGAACGCACAGTGAGAAAGAGAAAAATAAGCCAATAAGCCGATAACACGGTAAAAGGAGTTATTTGATCTATGAAACGATTATACATTATGAAGAGCACAGCAGCTCTTCTCTCCGGAGTCCTTGCCTTTACGGGTGCAAGTTCGGCAGCAGGTTCTGCTGAAGCTCCGGATGAAACGCAGACATCATCATCTGCAGCCGATGAGGTCACCTCTGAGACTGCAGCCGAGGATGAAGGCGAAAAGGACGCAACTGCTGAAGAAGAGGAAGAAACTGAGGAGATAAACTGGACAAAGGCTGATATCTCTGACTATGACGCAAGTATGTCGCTGGTCAGCTATGAGCTCACTACTCCGGAAATGCTCCAGACAGTCGGTGCAAATTCAAAGAAGGAACTGACTGATGAAGAGGTCTCGCTTATGATAGCAAAGCGCAGAGCCCTCAAGAAAAAGACTCCCTCTCTTACAAGAAAGTCAAGAAATGCTGAACCTACAGCAGTGGAGCTTTACCTTTCTGGAAAGCCGGTGGGATATGTTCCGCCTGCAAGAGAGGTATATGCAAACGCAAGTCCCGGAGATTTCACATTTGTTACATACGGTTGGGGACACGGCGTAGGTATGAGCCAGAACGGTGCTAATCTCTATGCGACCTACAGTGGCTGGACATATCAGGATATCCTGTTCCACTATTATCCCGGAACATATCTTGTCAATACCAACTCTGTGGATGACGAGGAGATAACCCTCAGACATGAGCCTACAGGCAAGACCACTCTTGAGATACTCTCGGAGATAGTGTTCAACGAAGTAGGAGGCTCTATGGCGTATGAGGCGATAAAGGCTCAGGCTGTTGCAGCTTATACATATATAAAGTTCAACGGCGATGACTGCAACGACCTCAGACCAAAGGCTAATCCGCCGCAGATTGTTATAGATGCCTGCGAGGAGGTGCTTGGTGAAGCCCTCTTCTATGATGAGGATTTCGCACTGACAATGTTCTCTGCTTCCAGCGGAGGCTGTTCTGCTAACTGCTATGAGGTTTTCTATCAGGATGTGCCTTATCTCAGAAGCGTTGAAAGCGACTGGGACGGCGCTTATGATCCTCATTTCGGAACAGTTACATATATAAGTGCAGCAGATATGAGAAATCGTATACAGTCACGCTTCGGTATCACTCTCTCGGATGATCCTTCAAACTGGATACAGCCGGTGTATTCCGAAGAGACCGGATATGTTACAGATGTATGCATAGACGGTCAGATGTGGGTGAAGGGCTATGCGTTCTCACTGCCGATGGGTATCAAATCACCTAAATTCAATGTTAGCTTCACTCCGGGAGAAAATACAGAAACGGAAGTGACAGAATCTGAATGGACTGATGAGGATGACTTCATTGAGGACTATCAGGATGCCAAGACAGAGGCTGCTTACCAGGAACAGCAGGAGGCCTTTGCCGACGGTACTTTAACAGAGCCTACAGCCGCAGCTGAAACTGAGACAAATGCGGCAGAATAAAGATAGATAGAACAAAAGGAATAAGTCTTTGGAACGATAAACTGATATTGCAGTACGATTGTATCCGGAGACTTTTCCCTTTTTTCATCTCTTAGGGTGCTGCGTGGCATTTTTTGAGCGTTTTTTATGCTGAAAAGGTGACGAGTGGTGAAATTTGAGGTGGATAAAATTATATCAATTACAAACGTTTGTTTCGCAAATAGTTTACAGGAGTTAAAAATTAAACAAAATCACCAAAAATAGCCTTTTTATAGGGTTGAACCTTGTGCATTATCCTATCTTGATTAATTATGCGAGAAGTGATAAAATGATTGTAGGGGCAAAAAAAGGTGATGAGTTGTGATTTCTCCCACTTTTGAGGTAAAATTACCCCAAATGAGTAAACGAAAGCGAGGCGAAGGTCATGACAGATCCGTTATGCGGTACTTATTATCCGAGTATCGACCAGAAGGGCCGTATGAGCTTCCCTAATAAGCTTCGTGAGATCCTCGGACCAGAGTTCTTTCTCTGCGCCGGACACGACGATCACTATATTGCCGTTTATTCCCCTGAGGAATTTCAGAAATACAGGGAAAAGCTTTCTTCCGTAACAGGTAAGGCCGGAAGCAACGTCAGAAGATATCTGCTCTCCTTCACCGATAAACAGGTGCCGGACAAGCAGGGAAGAATTTTCATTACCCAGCAGCTCAGAACATATGCTGGCATCTCTGACGAGGTAGTGGTCATTGGCTCAGAAAACAGAGCCGAGATCTGGGATAAGTCCACATGGGAGAGCTTCAGCAGCAATATCACATTCGACGATATCAATGCTGCGCTGTCAGACCTTTCAATATAAGGGAGCGGTATAACAGCCGTTGCTCCCGCTTAAAAGCTCCGGCGTGCTTACAGTTCTGAGCTGCAGGCCCGGAATATATTAAGGAGAGGTATAGATGGAATTCAGCCATATCCCCGTATTGGCTTCGGAATGTATAGAGGGACTTGATATCCGCCCCGATGGTATCTACGTTGATGGTACTGCCGGCGGTGCGGGACATTCCTCATTGATAGCAGCCCGCCTCAACGAAAAGGGCAGGCTTATATCCCTTGACCGTGATCCCGATGCGGTTAAAGTCGCTTCGGAGAGACTGTCGGTCTACAGCAATGCTCAGGTCATCCACAGGAACTACTCGGAAATGAGATACGTACTTGATGAGCTTGGCATAGATAAGGTGGACGGTATCCTCATGGATCTCGGAGTTTCCTCCTATCAGCTGGATGAGGGCAGCAGAGGTTTTTCATACCACGTTGACGCTCCTCTTGATATGAGAATGAGCAAAGAGGGTATGTCAGCTGCTGATATTGTAAATACTTATTCCGAGCAGGAGCTTGCAAGGATAATCTTTGAGTACGGCGAGGAGAAATTCTCCAGACGTATCGCAGAGAATATCATCCGTTCAAGGGAGAATGCTCCCATTGAGACAACTTTGCAGCTCGCAGATATTATCAGAGAGAGCGTTCCTCAGAAGGCACGACGTGAAAAGAACCCCTGCAAAAAGACCTTTCAGGCAATAAGGATAGCCGTTAACGGAGAGTTTGAGCATCTGTCTCAGGGACTCGATCAGGCGTTCTACAGTCTGAAGGCAGGCGGCAGACTTGCAGTTATAACATTCCATTCTCTTGAGGACAGGATCGTCAAGCAGAGATTTGCAGGATGGTGCAAAGGGTGTATATGTCCGCCGGATTTTCCACAGTGTGTGTGCGGCAGAAAACCGCAGGGCAGACTTGTGAACAGAAAGCCTATAGAGGCAGATGAAAAGGAACTTGAAAGAAACAACAGAAGCAGAAGCGCCAAGCTAAGGATAATAGAGAGGAGTGCGGAGAATGACGGCGGAACAGCGTTATGATTATTACTACGAAGCTCTCGCTGAGGAAGAATCCGGCTCTGAAAACAAAACCTTAGAGACTGAAAGCGAGACCAAGGATAAAGAGGCTGAGCGTGAACACGAGATAAGATACAGACGTACAGAGGTGAAAAGCGGTGCGATAATGCGTATCGTAGTCGTATCCGTTCTTGCGGCAGCCCTGCTGGGATCGGTCATTTATTCACTTGACCACCGGAACAGAATGTACAACAAGGTCTCGGCGATGAACCGTAAGCTAAGTCAGACAGAGGCGGAGCACGTAAGACTTCAGTCAGAGCTTGACAGCAAAATGTCAGCGAAAAACGTCGAAGAGTATGCGGAGAATGAGCTGGGGATGCAGAAGATCGATAATTCCCAGATCAAGTACATAAAAATACAGACTGATGACGTAGTTAATATTCCGGAGCAGGATGAGACCTTGATGACAAAGATAGAGGGTTTCTTTGACGGCATCGTGGAATATTTCAGAGGGTAGTACCAATATAAATATAGTAAAAGGACTGCCTGTTATTTAAAGAACACTATCGGCGAAATAAAAAATATGCCGAAGTTATATGTAGAACACGGAGATACAGCGAGTGATCGGAATACCGGGATCTCTGTTCCCCGGATCCTGGGCGGAAAAGAGGATCCGGGGGCGGCGGTTCCACGCTTGATAAGCGAATGAAATCCTTCGTCGTATCAAAAAGAACAGGACATCGGAATATCATGGATGTTCATAGGCGGGGCAGTAAAATCACCCTGCCTTATTCTATTTATACGCAGGTTTATAATATATGTTACTGTTAAGGCGGCGCTGTTCGGAGGACGTGCGGGTAATGTGCCGCAGGGCGTTCCCTGGGCAGTGCCGCCTTTACATCCAGAGAAGGAAAGGAATCATATGGCAAATTATAACCCTTCTAATTCAATGAGGTTCAGAGCAAAATTTGTTATGACAGCTGTATTTATGGTGCTGTTTTCAGCAGTCGTGGTGAATTTTTTCAGGATCTCAGTCCTCAGCAACAAAAAATATCAGGATATGGCCAATGCCCAGCATTTCGGCTCGATCGTCCTGTCTGCCCACAGGGGCTCAATATATGATGCCAAGGGCACTGCCCTTGCCAAGAGCGCTTCGGTATACAAGATCTTCCTTGATCCTATGAGGTTCCGCAGTGAGATGACAGATCTCCAGGAACGTATCGACAAGCGCAACCGTGACAAATCCAACGGCGACTACAAGCCGGAATATGACGATGAGGGCAATGAGCTTGATCCGCTTCCGGATTCAGCAGAGGCTTTCAGGGAGGAAGCTGTCGCACTGCTGGCTTCAAAGCTTGAAATAAAGCCGGAGGATGTCCGCAGCGCAATGGAGAAGGACTCGCAGTACAGCGTTCTCAAGGAAAAGGTCGAGACACCTGTCGGCGATGAACTCATAGCCTTCTTCAATAAATATCGTCTTACTTCCCTTCACGCAGAGGAGGATACCAAGAGGTATTATCCCCAGAATGAGCTTGCAGCTTCTGTAATAGGATTTACAACTGCCGACGGAAATGGTATTTACGGCATAGAGTCTTATTATAATAAGTATCTTGCCGGAGTTGACGGCAGGACTATCTCGGCTACAGACTCGAACGGAAACGAGCTGCCATATAAGTACGCAAAGACTTATGAGCCTAAGAACGGCGATGATCTTTATCTTACAATTGATATGAACATCCAGTATTACCTTGAAAAGCACCTCGAGGAAATGGTGGCAAAGCACAAGGTAAAAAACCGTGGATGTGCAATACTTATGAACGCAAAGACCGGAGCTATCTACGGAATGGCAACATACCCCAGCTTCGACCTCAATCAGCCTTATGAGATATCTGATCCGTTCCTTGCAGCCGAGATAAAGGCGATCAAGAATGAGGATGAAGCAGATAAGCGTCTGGCTAAGGAACAGGTGGCTCAGTGGAGCAATAAATGTATCTCAGAAAGATATGAGCCGGGTTCAGTATTCAAGGTAGTGACAAGTGCTTCCGCAATGGAAGAGGATAAGATAGAATTCAAGGGCCAGCCCTATTACTGTGACGGTGCGAAGGAGATACCCGGAGCACTCCAGCCGATACGCTGCCACGACAGAGGCGGTCACGGTTCACAGAGCTTCCAGGAGGCTCTTATGCATTCCTGCAACCCTGCATTCATGGAGATAGGCCAGGCTCTCGGCGAGGAAAAGTTCGTATACTACTGTAATGCATTCGGTTTTGGAGAGCCTACCGGCGTTGATCTTCCTGCTGAGGCATACGGTGATATATTTACCTATGATAATATCGATCAGGTCAACCTTGCAGTTGGTTCATTCGGACAGGGTGAAACTGTAACAGCAATGGAGATGATAACTGCCTGCTGTGCTGCTATAAACGGAGGCTACCTACTTCAGCCCTATGTTGTTGACAAGATCCTCGATGAGGACGGAAACGTTGTGCTCAAGAACGAACGTACTGTCCGCCGTCAGGTGGTGTCTGAGGAGACCTCGGCAAAGATGAGAGATGCTCTCTATCATGTAGTTGCAGACAGCTCTACAGGTAACGTTAAGATAAAGGGATATGCTATCGGAGGAAAATCCGGTACATCCGAAAGACGTATGACAAGCGATAACTCTGGTTATGCTGAGGGCGTTGAGGAGACAGACCAGGATCAGGAGTACGGTGCATCATATATGTGCTTTGCGCCGGCAGACGATCCGGAGATAATACTTCTCGTTCTCGGAGATATGCCTGACAACAGTCCTAACCAGTACTACGGAAGTGTTGTTGCGGTCCCGACAGCAAGAGATATCCTCAAGGATGTTCTTCCATACCTTGGCATAAGCCCTGAATATACAGATGAAGAGCTTTCACAGCTTGACATAAAGATACCTCTCCTTGAAGGGTCTATAGATGACGCTAAAAAAGAACTTGAAAAGATTGGCGTAGATGCTGAGCACACAAAGATAATCGGCAACGGTATCGAGGTTGTGGCTCAGTCACCGAAAACCGGTTCATACATATCCAGAGACGGTACAGTTTATCTGTATACCGAGAAGAACAAGGCAAACGAATACAGAACAGTGCCTAATGTTGTAGGTTACGATGCATATAATGCAAATTATCTGTTATCATCCACCGATCTGAACTATATCACTATCGGAGCTTCGGCTGACAGTCCCGGCGCACTTGTGAGCGGACAGTCGCCTGAGGCCGGAACACAGGTCCCTATGGGTACTACAATAGAGCTTGAATTTACAGTATACGAAGACGGAGGCTGATACCTGTTATATCTGTGATATCAGGGTACAATAAATACAGGAGGCGGTCAGAATGAAACTATATGAGCTCATAGACGGTATAGCAGAAACAAAGCTTGAAGATACCGAGATAAGCTTCATTACAGATGATACAAGAAAAGTTGTTGCCGGATGCATATTCGTCTGTGTAAAGGGCGGAAGCTTTGACGGCCATACTGCGGCGGCAGAAATGCTGGAAAAAGGTGCAGCTGCCGTGATATGTGAGCGTGATCTTGGACTGGGCGACAGACAGATCATCGTTGATAATTCCAGAAAAGCCTATGGCAGACTCTGCTCCGCCTGGTTCGGACACCCGGAAAAGAAACTGAAAATGATAGGCGTTACCGGTACCAACGGCAAGACAACTATCACAAATGTCATAAAGCATATCCTCATGTCAGCCGGACATAAGACCGGCCTTGTGGGTACTATCAGGAACGAAATCGGTGACGAGGTGCTCCATACCGAAAATACCACTCCTATGGCCTATGACCTTATGGAGCTATTTGACAAAATGGTAAAGGCTGGCTGTGAATACGTGGTAATGGAGGTAAGCTCCTTCGGACTTGTCCAGAACAGGATAGGTTCATCGTGGTTCGACATAGCCGTATTCACCAACCTTACTCAGGATCACCTTGACTACCACAAGGACATGGAGGACTACTACCAGGCAAAGAAAATGCTCTTTGATATATGCGATACTGCACTCTGCAATATCGATGACGACTACGGCAGAAGGCTGTTCAGTGAGATAAGCTGTAATAAGCTCAGCTTCAGTATAAAGGGAAACGCTGATGTATATGCTGACGGCATAAAGATAAAGTCCACCGGATCCAGCTTCTGGTTCTGCAAGGGAGATAAGTCCTACCTTGTGAATATGAGGATGCCTGGAGCATTCAACGTATCGAATATAACGGCTGCCATAGCAGTATGCCTTAAAGCAGGCATACCAATGGATAAGATAATCGGTGCTGTTGGAGCCTACAACGGAGTAAAGGGACGCTGTGAGGTCATACCTACAGGACGTGATTTTACAGTGATATGCGACTATGCACATACTCCTGATGCTGTTGAGAATATCCTCAGAAGCGTAAAGGAGTATACAGAAGGAAGACTTATATGTCTGTTTGGCTGCGGAGGAAACCGTGATGCGGCAAAGCGCCCGAAAATGGCTGTGGCTGCTGCTAAATATGCCGACAGACTGGTAGTGACATCAGATAATCCGAGAAATGAAGATCCTGAGCAGATAATAAAAGAGATCCTGACAGGCCTTTCGG
Organism: Clostridiales bacterium Firm_05; assembly: GCA_001604035.1. Classification (GTDB taxonomy): domain Bacteria; phylum Bacillota; class Clostridia; order Oscillospirales; family Ruminococcaceae; genus Ruminococcus. Next base: position 2,529 of record LVAK01000093.1, on the reverse strand, counting down.
ACAGCACAGTTCCGTATGATGTTGTGACCGACAGAAAAGAAGCTATATTTCATGCCTTGAAAATTGCTGAAAAAGGTGATATAATAGTTCTTGCGGGCAAGGGCCATGAGGATTATCAGATCCTTGCAGGCATGAAGCACATCCACTTCGATGAGCGTGAGATCGTCGCAGAGGGACTCAAGCTTCTTGATTAATGAAAAAGTTATAAAATTGGGAGTTGTTTGGTAAAATGTCATATTGGATAATAAATCTCGCAGTAACAATGCTGTCCTTCGTCGTTGCCGGTGTTTCGGGAATATTCCTTGTTCCGTTCCTGCACAGGATAAAGTTTGGCCAGCCCATAAAGACTGAGGACGGCCCTCAGTGGCACGCCAAGAAACAGGGCACACCTACAATGGGCGGCTTCATGTTCATATTATCCACGATACTTACTTCAATGGTGGGCTATTGGGTATACCGCCTCAGAGGAGGGCTCGACCTCACTGAAAAGGCTACTCACAATGCATTCTATGAGTTCCTGGCAGTGATAATATTCTCAGTCCTCTTCGGACTTATCGGATTTATCGATGACTTTACCAAGGTGGCAAGAAAGAAGAATGACGGACTTACACCTATGCAGAAGATCGTACTTCAGGTACTCTTCTCTTTCGGATTCCTCATTGCACTTTATAAATTCGGCGATGGATCAACAACGCTTGATTTCGGTTTCTGGGAAACTCCTTCACTGGGCATATTCTATTATATAGTGCTTATACCGGTGATAATCTACCTTACAAATGCAGTCAACCTCACTGATGGTATAGACGGTCTCTGCGGTTCAGTAACATTGGTTGCAATGCTCATATTTACAGTTGCCTGTGCTATACTTGACAAGGTGGAGATGAGCTTCTTTACAATGGCTCTTGCAGGCGGCTGCATAGGCTTCCTTATCTGGAACCTCAACCCTGCAAAGTGCTTCATGGGTGATACAGGCTCTATGTTCCTGGGAGCAGCTGTGACCGGCACAGGTCTTGTGCTCCACAAGCATCTGCTGCTCATCCTCACAGCCCTCATCTATATCTTTGAGGCACTTTCAGTTGTTATACAGGTCAGCTACTTCAAGTATACAAAGAAAAAAAGCCCCGATCATCAGGGAAAGAGAATATTCAAGATGACTCCTATCCACCATCATTTCGAGATGAGCGGCTTCAGCGAGTACAAGATCGTGATAACATTCTCTCTTGCAGGCATTATTTTCGGTATTCTGGGAATAATCACACTGTTGACATTCAAAAGATAAACTCTCTGTGAAAAAGGAGAAAATATGGCGACAAGCAAAAAAAAGAAAGAAAGCTCTACACAGTCCCTGTGGAAAGCTTTTGTGGGAGAGGGAAGGAACAGCGATATAAGCCTTTCCTTTTTCGCTTATGTAATGATACTTCTGGTCGTGGGCATAGTTATGATGTCATCGGCCAGTTATGCATGGGCTTACAGCGAGCATGACGGTGACGGTCTGTATTACGCAAAGAGCCAGGCCAAGCACGCAATTATCGGCTTTGCCGCACTCATCTTCTTTATGAAGATGGATTACCACAACCTTAAAAATATCAAGCTTCCGGTGCTGAAGAAATTCAATATCGCCGGACTTCTCTATGTGGTGGGAGTGCTGCTCCTCATTGCCGCACTTATTGTTGGTAACGATGAGGGAGGTAAAATGGGTGCAAAGCGCTGGCTTACCATAGGCCCTATAAACTTCCAGCCTTCAGAGGTGGCAAAGCTGGCGATAATCATTTTCTTCGCCTACAGTATGGAGCGTGACGGAAAAAAGATGAACAGTTTCGTCACAGGTATCGTAAAGTACGCAGGCCTAATGGGTGCTTATGCACTGCTGCTCTTCTTTGAGCCTCACCTTTCAGGTCTCATCCTCATCGCCTCCATTTCAGTTGCGATGATACTTTGCGGAGGGGCAAACAAAAAGCAGTTCCTTATCCTGGGAATATCAGTAGTTGCGCTTGCAGCTATAATCATATTCGTACAGGCAAAGATCCCGGGCAGCTACGTTTCCGTCAGAATAAAATCCTGGCAGGATCCATTTGCGGATGTGCTTGATGATACATGGCAGACTGCCAATTCAATGATAGCCATAGGTTCAGGCGGACTTTTTGGTCTCGGTCTTGGAAACTCAAGACAGAAATACCTTTACCTTCCCGAGACCAAGAACGATTTCGTTTTCCCGATAGTATGCGAGGAACTTGGTTTTGTGGGAGCACTTGCGATAATACTTGTGTTCTTCCTGCTCATAGTGGAGGGATTCTCTATCGCAGTACGCTGCAAGGACAGATTCGGTATGCTGATAGCAGTGGGCATCACCACTCAGATTGGCATACAGACTGTGCTGAACCTTGCCGTTGTAAGCAATCTTATCCCGAATACCGGAATCAGTCTTCCGTTCTTCAGCTACGGAGGAACAGCCCTCATAATGCAGCTGGCTGAAATGGGAATAATGCTGAATATCTCACAGCAGAGATACTATCAGGACGAAAAGCTTCC
>LVAK01000092.1 GCA_001604035.1 Clostridiales bacterium Firm_05 | reverse complement strand
GGAGCTGAAAAGAAGCTTTCACTTCTTTTCAGCCGTTTCGCTCAATACTTCATCTGTCTTTTCAGTGACTTCCTGCGCTTCCTTTTTCATCATAAGATAGATAACTATGCAAGTTCCTGCCGCAAGCACCACAGTTGTGAAAATACTGCCCTCGATTCCGAACTTGCCGCCTGTCAGAAAAGCGTGGGATGACTTTGCAGACGTTCTGAAAACAGATTCGCTGTCAGCAGAACCGCTGACGCTTATGCCATATATATTTCCCTGAGTGAAATTCCATATGGAATGTATAGCACAGCCGCCCCAGATGTCGTCAAAGTATATCATATACAATGCAGCAAATACTCCGAAGAGTATGAGATTTATCATTGCCAGCACGCTTATGCCGGGATTGGCTATATGAGCCATTCCGAAAGCCACAGAGCTTATTATCACCGCCAGCCACTTATTGTTTGAACCGCCTATGGTGGTCATGAGATATCCACGGAATATAAACTCCTCACTCATTCCCTGAACAAAGAATCCGAGGAAGAACAGAGCTATTATTTTCCAGTTTATGCTGCTGCACAGCCTGATGGTATTTGAACCCGTCACAACTGTCAGCATGGTTATAGCTGTCATCATAAGCAAGCCTACACCGAGACCAAGGAGATAATGGCTGCCCATTTTCCTTTTCCTCATACCCATTGAGGACACAGGGCGCATCTCGATACAGCGGCAGTAGAATATGCTTCCCAGTGTTCCGAAAATCGTACTCAGCAAGGTCGGTATCATGACCTCCGGTTTGCCTGCTATCCTTGTTGCCATAGACATTGATTCGCTCCAGGTAAGCTTTTTGGAGCCATTCATTATTTCGCTGTCGGAATTGAGTTCCTCCATCATCTTCGGAACAGTAACAAGCGACGGAACTATAGATTCAAGAAGATATATTATAAAAAATACCAGCAGAAATATTACTATCTGCGTGAACAGATTCTTCGAGGCATGGCTCTTTCCTGCCTCATCGAACATTTTGGCTTTGAGTTTCAGCATTACAGTCCTCCTGTACATAGGGATGTATGTAATTATTTTACTATATTTATCCTGCTTTGTCAAGCGCAGCTGATCTCCGATCCTGCATAAAACATCAGTGAAAATTAATGCAAATCGTATTTACATTTTCAGCCAGAAGTGGTATACTATAAGTGTATGTAATTTTACGATAATATTCCTGCGGAGAATCCGCTGACATAAGGAGGGAGCTTCCGTGTTCGCAAAAGTTGCAAGTCTCGGCCTTTTCGGGCTGAACGCCTTTCCGGTAGATGTTGAGATAGATATCAGCCGTGGAAATCCGCAGTTCGACATAGTAGGTCTGCCTGACGCTGTTGTAAAGGAGAGCAGAGAACGTATCCGTGCAGCACTGCGCTCATGCGGCATAAACTTTCCTGTTGCTCAGGTAATGGTGAATCTGGCTCCTGCCGACACAAAAAAGAGCGGCTCAGTCCATGACATAGCAATATTTATGGCTGTGCTGAAAGCGATGAGAATGATAGATCAGTCCCTTGAGGGCTGTGCGTTCATAGGGGAGATATCCCTGAACGGCGATATACGCCGGATAAACGGCGTGCTGCCCATGGTGATGCTGGCCCGTGAGGAGGGTATATCCGCAGTATTCGTCCCGGAGGAAAATGCCCGTGAGGCATCTGTTATCGACGGTATAGACATATACGCTGTAAAAAATGCAGACGAGCTCATAAGGCACTTCCGCAATGAGGAAAGGCTTGCTCCCTGTGAGCACTATACACCGCCGGAAGCTGCCTACAACGAGGTGCTTGATTTCTCCGACGTAAAGGGACAGCAATCCGCAAAGAAAGCCCTCGAGATAGCGGCAGCAGGCGGCCACAACGCCCTGCTGATAGGCTCTCCCGGAAGCGGAAAGAGTATGCTGGCAAAGCGTATGCCTTCCATACTTCCTCCACTCACCTTTGAAGAAGCACTTGAAACTACAAAGATACACTCCATATCCGGGCTTCTCACGCCGGAAACTCCCATAATAACAAAGAGGCCGTTCCGTGCGCCTCATCATACCATATCCTCTGCCGGACTTGCCGGCGGCGGCACAGTACCTCATCCCGGAGAGGTCTCCCTCGCCCATAACGGACTTCTGTTTCTGGACGAGCTGGCTGAATTTGACCGCAGGACGCTTGAGATACTCCGCCAGCCCCTTGAGGACAGGAAAGTCACTATTGCCCGTGCCTCAGGCACAGTAACATATCCCTGCACCATAATGCTCATAGGTGCGATGAACCCATGTCCCTGCGGATACTACGGCCATCCCAAGAGAAAGTGCATATGTCCGCCGAAAAAGGTATCCGGCTATCTCTCAAAGATATCAGGTCCTCTCCTTGACAGATTTGATCTGCATATCGAAGTTGCACCGGTGGAATTCGGTGATCTTTCCTCAAAATCGAAAGAGGAATCCTCTGCTGATATAAGGAAGCGTGTCATTTCCGCAAGAAAGATACAGGAGGAACGCTTCAAGGGCACTGGCATAACCTGCAACGCTCTTATAACGCCGGACAAGCTACAGGAGATGTGCCCTATGGATGACAGCGCTGTCACACTGATGAAGAACGTATTTGACAAGCTGGGACTGAGCGCAAGAGCCTATGACAGGATACTTAAAGTCGCAAGAACTATTGCCGATATAGACTGCTCAGAAGTCATCCGCAAACAGCATATCGCTGCTGCGGCACAGTACCGCAGTCTCGACAGAAAATACTGGAGCGACAATCAGTGATCCCGTAGTATCGTTTTTGCCTGCTCAGGTATTATTCATTTTGACAAAGAAAGAGAAAGGATAACAATGAGATCAGTATTCAGAAAACTATCAGTAAACAAGCACAACGTTGATGCAGGACTGATATTTGCAGTCACCCTCTGCGCCGTGCTCAGTACCTTAATGATATATTCCATAGTGGAAAGCGGTATCAGTGAAATAGAGGGAGTTGGTTCAAGCTATTGGAAGACGCAGCTCGTATCAACTGTCGCCGGCCTTTTCGGAGCGCTTTTCATTTCCATTATGGACTACCGCAAGCTTGTGAAGCTATGGTTCATATTCGTCCCCATATCCCTTGGACTGGTGGCGCTGACCTTCACATCCCTTGGCTATCAGCGATCAGGTGCAGATGACCAGGCCTGGATCCAGATCGGCGGATTCAACCTCCAGCCCTCCGAGGTGCTGAAGCTTGCCTTCATACTCACCTTCAGCTATCACCTGTCCCGTGACGAGGCTGATATGAACAAGCCCCTGCATATGCTCCTGCTCCTGATACACGGAGCGATACCCATCGGTATCGTAGGATTGCAGGGTGACTACGGAACAGCTATCGTATTCGCAGCTATCTTCGGCTGTATTATATGCTCTGCAAACATCTCGTGGAAGTACCTCCTTGCCGCTCCCTTCGCTATCGGAGGTGCTGTTGCGGGAATGTGGTTCTTTGCTCTGGACGAGTTCCATAAAAAGCGTATCACCATTCTCTTCAAGCCGGGAACTGATCCGGAAAATATCGAGTACCAGCAGGATCTTGGACTTGCCGCACTCAAATCCGGAAAGATATTCGGAAAAGGACTCTTCAAGGACGCTGACTCCTATATATACGTTCCTGAAATACACAACGACTTTATTTTCACATATGTAGGACAGGCATTCGGATTCCTCGGTTCTATCGGACTGCTTATAATCCTTGCATATATATGTCTTAAAATATTTGCAGACAGCCGTGTTACCCGTGACCGTCTCGGCAAATTCATCTGCATGGGCGCTTTCGGACTTATGCTCTCCCACTGTATCATGAACATCGGAATGGTGCTCAAAGTCGCCCCTGTTATCGGTGTACCGCTGCCATTCCTGAGTGCCGGAGGTACGGCTATGATAAGTATGTATGCCGTAATAGGCCTCGTCCTCAGCACCTACAGCCACCGTGCTGTTATCTACAACGTTTTCTACGACGATAATGATAACTGACATCCGGAGGGATCAAATATGAGTATCGATACATTTCTGATAATATGCTTTGCAGTTCTCCTTGTACTGATAGGAGTATCATTTGCGTATTTCTTTGCAGTATACCGCAAAAGAGATATCATCAGCGGAGATGAAAGACCGGCTCCTGCACCTGTAAGAAAGCCCCAGCCGCAAAGAGCTGAGGTGCCTTCACCCCAGCAGAAGCCTGCTCCGCAGCAAGCAGCACCTCCGCCGGCTGATATGATAAAGATAAAACGCCTTGAGGATAATGCAGTGTTTGATATCGACCTGAGCCGTGGCCCTGTTACGCTGGGACGGCTTTCAAGCTGTACTGACAGAAATTACTACTGTGTTTCTTCTATGGCAGATGTATCGAAGCGCCACTGTACCCTCACCATTGGCAGCAATGGACGGGTGATAATCACCGACAATGGCTCAACGAATCATACCTATGTCAACGGCCGCCGTACTGACGGAGTGGCTGTCATGAGCAGCGGAGACAGATTCAGCCTTGGTCAGACCTGCGAATTTATAATTCTATAAAATGCCAGACCGCATATAATGCAAATATGGGCGCACAGCTGTGCGCCCATACAATTTTGCCGTTCTGCAAATTTTTGCAGGTGACGCCGCCCCGGCGTCCCGGAACATTTTTAGTCTTCTCAAGTCTGTTCCTTTTATTGATCCACAAAAAGGGTGTGATAAATTACTTTATCACACCCTTATCTTTTATGTTGTCATTTTAGAAACTTCTGCGCTTCTTGATGAACAGTACCAGAACTGCAAGCAATCCGAGCAGGCCCGCTGAACCCAGTCCGATCACAAGTCCCTTATGAAGATCCCAGAACGAAGCTGAAAGCGTAAAGTCAATAGAACTTCTCTCCTTATCGGAGGTATTTCCTGCCATATCCTTTACAGTTACAACTATCTTCTCCTCAGACCTCTTACCGCCTGACTTGACAGGAAGCTCCATAATGATATTTCCTGCATCATCGTTGGATATTTCAGCGCTTATCTTACCGAGATCACTGAGCTTGTATTCATCACCGTTTACAGTGAGGATGAGCTCTTCATCAGAAAGCTCCTCCAGCTTCTTGAGGTTCTGGTCAGAACAGGTTATCCTGAGCTGCACCTCGGAATCCTTGAGCACAGCCCCCTCCTCAACGCCAGAGATTATTACCTCCGGAGCTGTCTTGTCGATAGAGAACTCAACTGCACACTTTCTGTCGGCGTATACCGGAGTATTGTTGCTGTTAAGATTTCCTGCCTCATCAGCCGATTCGATGTTGATAAGATAATCTCCATCGTCCTTGAAGTTCTCATTCTTCAAGGTATATACATTCTCATACCAGCCTTCGCCGCCGGCAGATCTGCTCTGCTTGATATCGAAGTCCCTGGATGTGAGAGTTTTGGTCTCAGAGCCGTTTCTTATGATAGTAACAGTGCTCTCGCCGCTCATTTCTGTAGCGTTTACTTCCCTGATAACAACGTCTGTATTGACATTTACAGGAAGGCCTTCCTTGAACTTCTTTACAGCAACGGCTGCATCTGCGTTCACGACCTCATATGTTGCGCCGTATCTGTTTACAGATACAGTGAGATCAAGCGGCTTGGAGGTATTTCCTGCCATATCCTCTGAGGTTATCTTAATCTTATAGATACCATCGGTCTCCAGAACATCTCCGAAGATGCTGTGCCATGTCTCATATTCTCCGGCAGAGCCCTTTGACGGAGCAGTATACTTCTTAGAAGTTACCCTGGTCATATCTGTAACATTGCCCTTGACATCCATCTTGCTTATCTCAACTGTACACATATCTGCGACCTTTGTCTCGTCCGGCAGATTATAGTCAGTGAATGTAACAGTAGGATCATACTTGCCGTTAGTAGCAAACTTGTCAGAGCCGTTCTTGGTAAATGTCTGCGATATGGACGGAGCCTTGGTGTCAATGTAGAACTCACCGCTTGAGAATGTCTTTCCACGGTTGTTTGCCGGATCAGCATAATCAACAGAGAATATGTATCTTCCGTCTTCATTGAAGTCGAACTCAGCCGACCACTCATCAGGATTGATCTGGCTCTGCTTCCATGAAGCAGCGTCTATCTTCACTGTTTCAACAGAGGTTATATTGTCCTCGCCGTAGGCTCTGATATTCACAACAGCGTCCTTCGGAATGAAGTTATGCTCGTTGATCTTAACGATAGCCTTTCTGGAAGCATTATAGTAATTGCCGTTCTTTGCATCATTGTTATCGAATCCGCCGCTTATTACAGGGCTGGTCTTATCGATAATGAATCCGCCCTTGACACTGCCTGTGGACTTATGTCCAAGAGTATCTGCAACAGAGAAGCTGATATTGCTGTACTCAGCATCTGCATTGAGTGTCAGAGTAGCTGTCCAGCGGTTTGCGCCCTCTTCATCAGTATCAGATTTAGTTGAGTTGTCAAAGGTCCAGTTGGATATTGTATATGTACCTGCACCGGGCTTTGTTCCGGTCTTGTCTGCGATAGCGACCTCAACAGCCTTGCTGAGAGAGGACTGATCCAGGTTTCTCTCGTATACGCTTATAGTAGCAGCTCTTGAAGTGTTGTAGTATGTCTTTCCGTCCTTCTGGACAGGAGTTCCGTTCATTACCACTTCGCCTATCTTCGGAGCAGTGCTGTCGATAGAGAATGAAGTGTCATATGTACTGTTATGATCTGAATTACAGGTCATAGAGATATGGAGCTTCATATTGTTCCTCTGATCGCTTACTGAAAGCTGTGCATTAAGGTCAGTGATATTGTCTCTGTCCTTTCCGCCGGCATGAACTGTCCACTGGAGATTATTTCCGCTGCTGTTTACTATAGCTCCGTTCTCCACTGTAAAGCCACCCTGACGGATGAGCTTGCCTGACTCGCTTGTAAGCGACCAGCTTACAGATCGTATACCTGCTCTGTCATGGATAGAAATCGGGATAGTTATAGCGCTGTCATAGAGGTTTCCGCTCTGCTTTGCAGCAGGCATAGCCACTGTGATATGAGTCTCGGAGTCATGCTGAGCCTGGGATTCAAGTATCATACCATCAGGAGTGAGCCAGCCGCTGTTATTTCCGGCATTATCGAATGCCCTTACAACTACCTGGCCTTTCCAGAAGGCGCTGACAGTGAACTTCGGATCATTGATATTGCTTACGGTGAACTTCTGAGCCTTGTCAATGAGCTCGCCGCTGAGCTGACCGTTATTATTGCTGATAGAATCAGAATCGATAAGCGCATACTCTATTCGTGAGATATTCGAGTTGAGTCCGCTGCCGCCTCTGAGGTCATCAGCCTTAACGGAAACGATTGTGTCATCTGTGAAGTAATATCCGTATCTGTCTGTCTCAACAGGAGAATATCCGTCTACAGAACCGTTTGCTGCATGGACATTGTCCTTTTCAGAGCCCTTGGAATAAGGAGAAAGCGTGCTTCTGTCAAATGTGAAGCCCTTGATGGAAGGAGCGATATTCTCAGTCTTTACTGTATATCTTCCTATCTCAGTCTCATTGCCCACGTTATCCTTTGCACGGAAGACATATGTCTCGTTAGCAGAAGGATTTATCCTGTATGTATATACCTTCTCATAATGAGGCTTGCTGCCGCTGGGATTTTCCTTTGTCAGGTTCAGTGTCTGATCATTCTTTATAATGCCGTCCCAGTGATCCGGAACCACCTGCATAACACCTGAACCATCGTCTCTTGCAGTCACAACTATCTCCACAGGCTTGTTGGTCCACTGGCCGTTATATACAGCCTTTGAACCGTCAGGATTGATGACGAATGCCTGAAGTGATGCAAGTACAGGAGCCTTTGTGTCGATGCTTACAGTCTTCTTTACAGCCGCTGCTGCATTTCCGGGGATATCCTCTGCGCTTACAGTTACTGTATGTGCGCCGTCGCCGCTCATATCCACATATTCCTGGTACTGAGCATTTTCAGCGGAATCCTTATCGCTGCCGTTATAGCCGCTGCTGCCCGGAGTCCTTGAACCGTCTGCAACAGCTTCAGCCTTCATTACACCGGAAGGATCGCTGACGCTGACGTCGTATCTGAACGCTCTGTTCACCCAGTACGCATTATTGGAATCAACATAGGCGTTGAATCTGCCGGCGTCAGCATTATCGTCAGGATAGAAGCCTTCGCTGCGGCCGTTTTTGCTCTCGTCAAGAGCGCTGATCACGTCCCTGCCCGCAGAATCAGCCGCATCAACTGCGCTGATCTTTATAACAGGCGGAACTGTTTCCAGGTAAACATTGTTGTATTCATTCTCATTTCTGGGAGCGATGATCCATTCGCTGCCGTCCTGTTTTACGATAAACTCGCCGATATGTCCCTCTTCGGTAGAAACCTTTATGGACACATCCTTCTTGCTGACAGGATCGTTCTTAGGATCGAAGCTGTACTCTATCTCGCCGGCGGAACCGGTCCTTACAGCTTCATTCTCATTGAGATCCCAGAGCACGATGTCGCTTATTGTAAGCGGAACTGCACTCTTATCCTCAGCCTTTACGGTAACTGTAGTCTCGTCCTTGCCGAAGATACCGAATGTCAGGTAACGGAGTGCGGAGTTATTTGTAACACTGTCCTTATCGATAACGATATCAGGTGTTGCGATATGAAGTCTGAGCGGGCTGCAGGTGATAACGCCTGTCTGCATATCGAGGAAGTAAACAGGTCTGTCGATGACCTCATCGATAAGCTCCTTCTCACGCTCGCAGGAAACAGTATCGCTGTCGATGAAGGAGTAAGTCTGTGCAGCAGGAGCAGATATCTTCACATTCTTTCCTGCAAAGAGAGTGCCTCTGTTATAGGTCAAAGAATACTTTGTAACGAGGTAGCTGAGACTATAGTCAATGCCGCTGCTCTTTTCGCTTGAATTGAAGAGAGTGCCTGTTGAAGGCTCATTCACAGCGAAAGTATTTGCATAGTCATTGGCTGCTGCCTCGGAGAATACTACCTGATAATCATTTGAATCTGTTATAGCTTCACCATCGGTAAAGAGAACTGAGCCATCATCTCTTACCTCAAGTGAAGAGGCAGATGAAGTCGATCTTCCGTTTTTGAATATAGTAGTATAGTCAGCTTCGCCGGCAGACTTTCTTCTGATCTCGGAAACATAGCTTCCCACTGCCGGAGCGGCAAGTATGCCTGCATGGTCTCCGAATCCAAGCTTGCCGTCTGAGATATTGGTTATCTCGGCAGTGCCCTGACCAACGGTCTCGATCTCCTGAACATACTCTCTCGGTCCGAAAATGATCTTTACGTCCTGAGTCATGCTGTTCTTATCGAAGAAAACGTCGAAGTAGAAAGGCTTATTCGGATTTTTCAGATGTTCTTCATCGTAATACAGCTTCTGATCGCCGTTTTTATCCTTATCGCCGTTATGGTAATTGTTGTATGTAACTTCCTTTACCACCCAGTTGTCAGGGCGTTTGATAGTGACCTTGAGTTCAGCACCCTGCTGAGCAGCCATATCAAAGGCGTTTGTTCCGTTAGAAAGTGTCACACTGTTTGAGCCGTTCAGGAAATAGCCGTAAACCGAGCACTCTGCAATATCTGAATCAAGAGGCTTTGTTGCGTTATTCTCGATAAGCTCAAGAAGGTTGATATCCAGCTCCATTTTGAAATCTACCTTGAAGGTCTTCTTGGAATGGATCTTGTTTTTGTCTATCTTGAAATAGATAAATCCGTCATTAGCGGCACCGGTCTTCTCGGTATCGATCTTAAGCTCAACACGGGTATTCTTTTCATCGTCATCAATATAGTAAACGCTGCCGTCAGTAACGGTATAGTACTTATTGGGTATTACTCTGACATAGCTGTAGCTCTCAATGAAAGCAGCAGTACCGCAGTCACGGCTGTAATCCAGGGCGTGATCTGTGATCTCCTTCATTACCACAACATAGTTCATGTCGCCCTTCATAGACTTCTTCTCTATTTCGATAGTGCCATTGGTCTCGCTGTGAGGCATATTCCTGCCCCAGTTATGGCGCTCATCAGCCTGGTATATAGTATAGCTGGAGTTAGGTGCGCCGCCGGAAACAGGATCGATCTTCACTATGAATCTGTCCGGCTTTTCCTCAACGACAAAGCCCTCCATAGGCTTTGATTTGTCTCTGTCATCCCATACGGATACTGTGAGCTTTGAGGAGGATATGATCTCGTCCTCACCTACAGTTATGACAGTATCCTCTGCAAAGACCTTCTGTCCCTCAGAGGTATTGACAATTACCTTGGCGCAGTCAGGCTTTATCATAAGCTTCTCGCCGTAGAAATACGGCAAAGAGCTGTCTGCTGTAAATCGTTCAACGGTATAGTTCTCACTCTCCGGAACATTGCCCTGACGCAGCTCGGCTGCAATGGCAAAGCCTGTATCCATTGTGAAGCCGTCCTCAGCAAATGAAGTTTCACCATCGGGAGTCTTTATTATGATATTATTATCTCCGTCACGTCCCTGATAAGATATCTTGTCATAGTCAACAGGCACAACAACGGAACCGTCAGATGTATAATAGAACACACCCTCCGGCGAAACATATCTTGAAGCGTTGCACTCCTCAGTATTTACCTTTACGGTCTTTTTACCGCCGCTGAAACCGCTGACATCATAGGGATTGTTGCCGGATTTGACTGTTATCTCAACATCATATTCACCGGCGGAAATACCTATTCCCTCATCGCTCATACGATACTTAATAACACCGTCCGGCTTTGTGGAATCCGGGATGACAAGCATGATATCAAAGAAATTGCTTATCACATCGAATTTATCCACAGTAATGAGATAGGTGTCCTCATCGGTCTTAGTTGTAACTACATCAAGAAACAGCGGATATTCTGATTTTTTTATCTGGCTCTGGGAATCGGTCTCCGCCTCATCCCCTGTGTTTTCCACGGCATATGAGATATTTCCCGCTTTTTTGGCAAAAAGAGGAGAATAATCCCACGCAACTGCTGAAACAGACAGTGCTGCCGCCATAGAAAATGCGGAAACACGCTTAGCAAGCTGCTTTTTGCTCATTTAAACCACTCATCCTTTCATATATATGTAATTCTTTCCGTTTAAAGCAGAATGAAGTATTATCAGGAACAGCGCTGCTGCCCACAGTGCAAACCTTACCGGCTGGATGAATGCTCCTGCCAGCGAAGCGCCTGCCGCAGCGCAAAGCACCGGTATCATAATGATATCCGCAAGCTTTCCCTGCCTTGTCCTGAAAAAGCTTATAAGCCCCGGCATCCCTTTGATGCTTCGGGATCTTTTATCGCCTTTGCGTGCCCTGTCAAGTACGATAAGGAATACCGTCCCCAGCAGCGCTCCTGACCAGAATACTGCTCCTACCGCATAGGCTGCAAGCCTTCTGATGCCGCTGACATTGAAGTCAGCGAAGGTCATCATAAGGAAGGCCAGCGGTATAAGGCTGTATCCGCAGAGCATAAGCACGAAAATGCGCCTGAATCTGATCTTTCTCTTTTTCATACTCAGGATATCTGCTCCTGTGTATGAATGAGCATTATGTCTTTAATGATTATGAACTTTGAAGGCGGCATCTCTGAGAAGTCTATATCAGGGCTTGAGAGATCGCCGGTCTTATTTCCGCCGATATTGAATGGGATAGAAGGTGCCGGCGTACCGAGAACTGATGTGCCTTCAGCACCGCTGTAGTCTGTGCCGGGAGTTCCGAGAACTGATGTGCCCTCTGCTCCGCTGTAGTCTGTATCGGGAGTACCGAGGACTGATGTGCCCTCTGCTCCGCTGTAGTCTGTATCAGGAGTTCCGAGGACTGATGTGCCCTCTGCTCCGCTGTAGTCTGTATCGGGAGCTCCGAGGACTGATGTGCCCTCTGCTCCGCTGTAGTCTGTATCAGGAGCTCCGAGGACTGATGTGCCCTCTGCTCCGCTGTAGTCCGTATCAAGAGCTCCGAGGACTGATGTGCCCTCTGCTCCGCTGTAGTCTGTATCGGGAGCTCCGAGGACTGATGTGCCCTCTGCTCCGTCTGCATCTGCCTTGGCCGCAGGCTGTTCCTTCTGTACCGGAGGAGCCACCAGCGGTTCAGGCTTATATGCCTGCTCGGGATATTCCTGCTTTTTGTAGCTCTTTGGCAGGCTTAGCTTATTCTGACCTGCGGAATTTTTCTTGCTGCTCAGGTCGCTCTTGATCTTATTGAGCTTGCCGGAGAAGCCGGAGGTCTCGCCGGGACGTCTGTTTTTGGGAGTGATGAGGCGGCCTGTGAGAGCGTTCTCCTTCTCCATTTCATCGATCTTCCTCTTCTGTGCTCGGCCGGTCTTTATATCAAAGATGTCCTTGATATGGAAAACGAAGAACAGTATCACAGAGATGATGAAGAACAATATCGCAAAGGCGATACAGATAATGAATCCGTTATGGTAAAGCCCTATGAGCTTTTCCGGATTAGTTTCCAGCATTGCAGCTGTACGCTCTACTGTCATTTCTCCGCACCTCCTTCTGAAGGCTTCTGGGAGGCAGTCTGATCTACTGCATTCATAGCGGAGGCCACCATTGCCTGGAGATTCTCCACCTGTTTCGGATTCTTTACAGGATCGTAACTGGTGCAGTGCTCTATATCCTCAGCTCGTTTCAGTATCTCCTGGAGCTGTTCCTTCAGCTCTCCTTCTCTGGCAACACTTTTCAGCGCATAGTAGAACTCATCAGCTCTTGCGTAAACAGTGGTTGCAAACTGGTTATAGAAGCTCAGGGCAACAGTAGCATTGTTTGTATTTTCAAGATCCATGCCCATGAGCTTGATATTATCGTTCCAGAAGTCTATATATCCGTACTCCTGATCGCCTCTGCTGTTGAATTCAGTGCCGCTGTTCCTGAATTTAGCCATCTGATAGATAACGGAGGCCTTATCCTTGATATTCTCAGCGTCACTCCTGCCGTCAGCCTCAGCCGCTTCTTCAAGAGCGTCCAGATCCATCTCACCAAACCACACCAGTGACTGGCGGGCTCCCTCTTTCATGGGATCCTGTCCGTTGCTGGAGCTGTAATCGAAGAAGTAAGCCATTCCCACATCGTAGCAGAACAGGGAATAATTATCCTTATCAGCCTTTTTGAAGGCTTCTTTTCGCTTTTTATCGCTGGTACCGTCCGTAAGCTGCTTGAATTTTGTATGCTCAGACTGAGTGAGCGAATTGTCTCCGTCAATATAGTTGAGCAGTGCAAAATAAGCGTCGGAGGAATCCGGCTTCAGCTCTATAGCCTTGTCATAGAGCTTGTATGCCTCATCAGCCGGAGCTGTTGAAGCCTTTACAAGGTAGTTGTCATATGTATCGGAGGTCTTTGCCTTTTCCATAGACCTGAAACCTACGGCACCGCCGGCCATGATAAGGCTGAGGGCGGAGGTGGCTATAAAGGTCCTCCATTTTAAATTCTGTGATCTCTTGCTCTCAGCATCAAGATCCTGATAATGCTCGAGAGCATACATCAGCTCAGCGCAGGTCTGGTATCTCTCCTCAGGGTTCTGCTGAGTACACTTGAGGATGATCTCCTCAAGGCCTGACGAAAGGAGGTTGTTCCACTGTCTTATCGGGTACATCTTATAGGGGTATACACCCGGGTTATGACCTGTGACGAGGTGGTACATAGTTGCGCCAAGGCAGTATATATCTGTTCTTGCGTCAGTCTGTCCCTGACCGCCGAACTGTTCGGGAGCGGCATAGCCTCGTGTACCGAGACAGGTAGTATCCGCAACTCCGGCATACTTGAACTCTCTTGCGGTACCGAAGTCGATGAGCATTACCGTGCCGTCCGGCTTGAGCATGATATTTGAAGGCTTCATATCTCTGTATATGATAGGAGGCTTTCTTGAATGGAGATATCCCAGAACATCGCAGAGCTGCTTTGACCATGCGATAACGTCCTCCTGATTCTGAGCGCCTTCTTCCTGAAGCTTCTTGTCAAGGGCATTTCCCTCGATATAATCCATAACGATAAGGAAAGTTCCGTCACCGTCAATAACGTCAACGATACTGGGCAGGTTTGGATGATTGAACCTTTTAAGCATATCTATCTCGGCAACAAGTCCTTGCTTTACAACATCAAAGTCCTGTTTTCCGTCCTTGCGGACCTCCTTGATAGCCCACTGCTTATTGGCCTTCTCATTCATGGCAAGGTATACAATACTCATACCGCCCTTGCCAATGACGTTAAGTATCTTATATTTACCGTCTATGATCTGTCCTATTTCAAGCATATCGAACCACTCAATCCACACGCACGAGAAGCGCAGTAATATTATCCGTTTCCCGTCTGTTTTTATTTAACTCTGTGAAGTATATCAGTGTATCCTTCATAGATTTCTCATCAGTGAGCATCTGGGAATTCATTCTCTCGAATAATTCCTGGGGAGTAACAACGTGTCTGAAGCCGTCGCTGCAGAGCATGAAGCAGTCGCCTGAGACCAGCTCCTCGGAATAGAAATCCGGGCTTATGATCTCACTTGCGCCGACACATTGCAGGAGAACGTTTCTCTGGTCGCTGACCGCAGCTTCCTCGGGAGTCATCCTGCCCATATCTATCTCACGCTGCACGAAGGACTGATCCTTTGTGAGCTGATAGATAGTATCAGACATCTTGTATGCTCTTGAATCTCCGATGTTCATGATATAATATCTGCCGGCGGCAAAAAGCATTGCCACGACGGTAGTGCCGAGACTGACCCCGCAGCGCATACCGTATCCGGCTATTTTAGAATTCATATCAAAAGCGATATTTCCGAATGAATTGAATACCGCCTGATGATCCACGCCGTTATAGACTATACCGGGGAGATCACTCCTGAACCAGTCTGAAAAGGCTTTTATGAGAGCAGCGCTTGCCACTTCGCCCTTTGCCAGACCGCCCATACCGTCGCATATCACAGCCATAAGCACATTGCCTATTTCAGTTTCCGCCTCCATAATGAGGGCTGAATCCTGATTTGTTTTCTTTTTTATACCGACATCGGTATGTACTGCTGTCATGTATTTCATAATTCATCCCCTGAACTCAAATTCTGAACTCAAACTCCTCATCCGCAAGCCTTATCATATCTCCGTTGCGGAGCATCTGCGGCGTATCCGGAGGCAAACGTCTGCCGTTCACATAGGTATAATTGCTTGAACCGAGATCGGTGATGAAGCAATGTCCTGCGGTAACGGTGATCCTTGCGTGTCTGCGGCTTACAGCATTATTGTGGATACAATAGTCCACCTTGCTGTTTTCCTTGCCGATAACGAAATCCGCACTGGTTATGCGGACGGAAAGTCCGCTTCTCTTACGTATTATCATAGGTCTGAGGAGAGTTTTTCCGCCTATGTTCATATAGAAATTGTTGCCGCTGTCACGGAGTACTGCTGTTTCAGCAGAGCCCTGATTTGCATATACAGTTGGCTGATCCAGCTCATACTGTCTCTCTTCATTCTCAGGCTCCTCCGGCCTTACAGATGAAAGGGAAGCATTTGCGGCAGGTGATGTATAATTGTCGATAGGTGCAGGTATATCTTCCGGAGCTACGGGCTGTGAAGGTATTGCCGGGACCTTGAGTGATCTCTTTCTGTTCTTTGAAAGAAGTATCACCAGCAGTACAGCGATAAGTGCTGCTGAAAGTATGATACCACCGACTATGATGGGGATAAGAACAGATCTCTTATCCTTACCGCTCTTCTTTGATGTCACAGAATCCGGTTTCCAGTCAGGATCGTTATACTTTATACCAAGTTCATCAAGAGTATTCTTTACCTTGTTGATACTGGTAGCATAACTCAGAGACTCATCGAAAGAAATGATCGTATTCATTCCTACGACTGTACCTTTGCTGTCAACAAGCGGGCCGCCTGCATTGCCTGCTCCGACAACAGCGTTATGCTGTATAAGGTCTTCCCTCGAGGAGCGGTAATCACTGAAGGCGAAACCGGTAGTGGTAACAGTACCCTTTGTTACAGTAACATCATCAGTAAAATATGCAGCATAATTCGGATTCTGCACATACTTATCCATTGCGGTAGGGAAGCCGAGAGCGAATACATCTGCGGTCTGTGCCAGCTCATCGCTGTCCCCCAGCCAGAGCGGAGTATTGTCGCTCAGCTGAGCATCGAGAGTAATTACAGCAAAATCATTGAATTCGTCTATCTCACTGGGTGAAGCACTGATCTTCTCATCGTCCGGCATAGCTATCTCATAGTGTAGACAGCTCTCATCGAACTCATATCTGTGTTCCGGATCGATGGAATAGACTGCGGATATACTGTCCTTTATATTGTTATTGATAGTTATCAGCTCTGCGCTTGTCAGGGCTGTTGTGTGATTGATAAGGAATGCAGTACCTGTCCGCAGGCATATGTCCTCTTTTCCGACAGGCTGATACCATACCTCGACCTGTATGATCCCACTCTTATCATTGTTCACATACTCGTTTTCGCCCTCATCGGCTGCCGTGGAAAAAGATGACGGGACAAGAGAGGACAGAGTTATGATGGCTGCCGCAGCAACTGCTGGGGCAATTTTTTTCAAGCTGCAGATCTTCATATATGTACCTCCCTGAAAAGACAACGGTGTGCCTGAACTATCCGGGTAAAAAAGAACAATGAACTTCTCTTATCAATGGCCGGATATATGACCGCGCCGCATGAAATTGTGGTATTTGCTGTGTATTTTCAACATTTTCAAAAAAATATATATAAAAATTCTTATATAAATGCATATCTTTTTTTAATTATACAATATCTGCAACTTCCTGTCAATATGCATAACATAAATTTAATACTTCTGTTATAATTTCGGCAATACCGCCAAAATGCCGATGTTCTTTTTTATCAATAATACACTCAGGAAAGTCCTTCGCCCTCATATATTGCTATTCAAAAATATGGCCGTTTTGGCAACGTGATGACATTCGCTCCCGCCGCTCATGTATGGGGCTCATGTAGAAATATGTACGACAGTTATTGAGGAAACCCCTTTTGAAAAAGGGTTCTTTCTCAAACTCCTTTCCTAAAACTTTCAGTTTTGATTTTTCCCCATATAGGGCGCAACCCATGTATTTCTACATGAGCTTTTTTATTTTCATGCGCCCTATATGGGGAAAAATAAGATTAAAAGTCTTTGGAAAGGGGTTCGGGGAATAACCTTTCCTCAGAAAGGTTTTCCCCGAGTAATTGCCATATACT
The DNA here is from genome assembly GCA_001604035.1 of Clostridiales bacterium Firm_05. GTDB lineage: Bacteria > Bacillota > Clostridia > Oscillospirales > Ruminococcaceae > Ruminococcus. Next base: position 6,570 of record LVAK01000092.1, on the reverse strand, counting down.
TCTATATGAGCCCCGCACATGAGCGGCAGTACTCAAGCTTTTCTGAACACGGCGGTTACGAGCATATCGCCGTCTTTTATCTCAGCAAAGATATCCCCGTTCATATCTGTCATAAGGCAGCGGCATATGTATAATCCGAGGCCGCTTCCATTTTTACCGCTGCTGTTTGAGCCTCTCCGGAAGCACTCAAAGATATGCACTATCTCATCTTCCGGAAGGCTGTTACCGCTGTTCCTGACAGTTACCAGTCGGCAGCCATCCTCATCGGAGAAGCTTATATTCACTGATCTTCCGTCGCCGTATTTCAAAGCATTTCCGATGAGATTCTGCAGCACCTCGACACACCTGTCAGGATCTCCGCAGAGTATACAGTTACTGTACTTATCGATGCTGAAATCAGTTCCGCAGAGACTCAGCTGACCGTAGTACTGTTCTCTGACCGGCTCTATCACATCCGACAGATAGAACTCAGTATTATTGACCTCAAGCCTGAGGAAGTTCTCGTCAGAGCTTTTCACTATATCCGAAACGAAGCGTTCAGCATCATCGGCATTTTTGCAGATCTTCCCGGCTATTTCCTTCTGCTTTTCAATATCAGAATACAGTCCCTTTGACAGAGCTGCTCCGTAGAGCTTTATAGCTGCAAGGGGGGTTTTGATGTCGTGGGAGAGGGAAAGCAGAAGGGTATGCTTTTCCTTCCGCAGCTCAATCTCCTTCCGTTTATCGTCCTCAAGCACCTCCCTCAGCATATCCATTCCCCATATGAACCTGCCGAAAAAGCGGTTCTTGTTCTCCTTGACCGGGGCGATCGGATTACCTTTTGAAAGCTCATAGGGCATATCTGACAGCTTATGGAATGGTCTGATTATCCTCTGCCGGATATAAAGCAGAACGATCATTAACAGTGCAGCGACTGTCAGAAGGGCAATATTCATTATCCGTTTCGTGCGGCAGCTCTGTGCCCGGGTATCCTGCTCATAATCAAAGCGATAGAACCTGCCGCCCACTTCACGGACAGCATAGTTCCTGTCCGTATTCAGTCTTCCGCTGCCGGGGATATATTCCTCAACGGACGTAACGTACTCACAGCCGGAGATATCCGGAGGATCTCCCGCCTCTATCTGACTGCATATACGGCTTATCTCCACATTCTGTACTCTGCTTGTCTCAGCCGCCTCCGGCTTCATAAAGATGTTTGCCGCAATAATGACTGCCGCAATGAGCAGGACTATCAGAACTATCAATCTGTTATAGCTTTTCATTGAAATTTGTACCCCGTTCCCCAGACTGTAACTATCCTCTGCGGCCTTGAGGGATTCAGCTCTATCTTCTCCCTGAGATGCTTGATATGCACAGTAAGCGTCTGCTGTTCAGACTCGCTGTCACTGCCCCATACGTTATTGAACAGGCTTTCTTTGGTAAGGGTTTTTCCGGCATTTTCAGCCAGCATCAGCAGCAGCTCATACTCCTTTGCCGCCAGGAGCACCGGTTTGCCCCTGAGAGTCACTGTTCTTTCCGCTCTGTTGATAACAAGGTCTCCGCAGACCAGCTCGTCTATGGAGTATCTCCTGCGGAATATACCTGATATCTTTGCAAGAAGGATATCGATATCGAAGGGCTTCTCCATATAGTCATCGGCACCAAGGTTCAGCCCGCTTAGCTTATCGGACTTATCCCCCCTTGCGCTGAGTATGATTATAGGAGTATCGCTGCTGCGTCTTATCCTTTCACATACCGCAAATCCATCCATTCCCGGCAGCATTATATCCAGCAGAACAAGTCTTGCACCGTATCTTTCAAACAGGGACAAGGCTCTTTCACCGTTATCTGCTGTGCTTACAACGTAGTTTTCTGCTCTGAGGAAATCCGTCAGAGTCTCTGATATTTCCGGGTTATCCTCAACAATAAGTATATCGATCATTTCAAAATCTCCCTTTCGGTACTGTACTTACCAGCCCATTTCCATCAGCCAGTTGTTCAGAGCCCTTTCACGGTCTCTCATATTTGCATCTGAGGACATTTTTCCAAGCATATATTCACCTTTGATCTTGCCGTCCATTATGAACATTATCCTCTCGCATCTTGCTGCGACTCTTGCATCATGGGTAACGAGCATTATGGCAGTACCTTCCTTATTCAGCTTTGAAAGCAGCTCCATAACATCATCGGAGGCGTTGCGGTTAAGAGCGCCTGTAGGCTCATCGGCAAATATTATATCAGGACTGTTTATCATGCTGCGGCATATGCAGGCTCGCTGAAGCTGCCCGCCTGATACCTCGTTTATATCATTTCCGGCAGTCTCTATTATGCCGAGCTTTCTCATAAGCTCCTGGCCGTATGCTGCCTTTTCCTTCTTTGACTTTGTGTTCTTCTTGGATTGTATCGCAGGAAGAATGATATTGTCAAGTACAGTAAGCTTTTTCAGCATATACATCTGCTGAAAGATAAATCCCATGTTGTCCAGTCTCATCTCCGCCAGCTCCCCTGCTGACATTCCGGAAATATCCTTCCCATTAAAGATTATCTCACCGGAAGTTGCCCTGTCCATGCCGGAGGCGGTATAGAGAAGTGTGGATTTACCGGAACCGGAAGGTCCCATTACCGCCAGCATCTCTCCCTTATCGATGGAGAAATCCACATTTTTCAGAACATTGTTCTGACGCTTGTTTACGATATATGTTTTGCAGAGTGATCTCACCTCAAGAATCTTTTCCATAGGTATCCTCCTTATTCTATATCAGAAGTCTGTGAGGCTTTGATCGAAATAGTAGAAAGCGAGGTGATAAATGCGCTCACAGCAGTTATAATGATTATTGCAGCAGGATATAAGCCGAATATCTCCCAGGGGACAAGCTTATAGTCTATATGTGTAGTTGAACCCATCAGTGAAAATAAAGGATCCATTACAAGTCCTGTCATCGGCAGGCAAAGTGCAGAGGAAATGATTGCTGCCAGAACGGATACCATAACAAACCGGAGAACATGATTTGCAATGATAGTACCGCTGCTGAATCCCAAAGCCTTCATCAGCGCTGTCTCCCCCTTTTCCTTGGATACAAATAAGAGCTCCATAAGAACGGTGATAAGCATCGTTGCTATGACTGAGAAAACAAATATAAGCCGCTTTAACGCACTAGTAACATCCGCAACTCGTGTGCAGTCCTTGGAATATCCTTCCGCATCAAAAACATTATCATTTTTGAATATCTCTTTTATCCTGTCTATACGTTCTGCGATCTCCTTCTTATCCGGATGATCGTCGAAATCCACCTGAAAGGCCATAGTACCGTGGGAATTTTCGATCGATGTCGGCATATCTTCATTGAACCTGCCGATCTTGCCGAACTGATATCGTTTCAGTGATGAGAAAAACGCTGTAACAACGAAAGGCTTGTCCTCTCCATCGACCTCTATCATTACTGTATCACCTATATCAACTCCAAGAAGCTCTGCACCACGGGATGCAATGGCGATCTCGTTCTTATTCTCCGGAGGAACTCCCTCTGTATAAACATAATCGGAAGCCTTTGTCTCCTTACACTGCATAAATTCCATAACAAACTGCTTATTATTAGCCTTGATAGAGTATTTATAATACACCTCAACATGGCATTTACACGGCATCCCGTTATCAGCAAGGATCCTCTCTATCTCTCGTGCATTTCTGAGACCGCCCTCATCGTTGCCTTTAATTACATCCATAGACCTTTCGCTGTCAGCTATATATACGTCAGACCTTGTGGCGCAGAACAAATGGATCAGCTTATCGCTGCACAGAGTGTTCACGGTATTTGCAAGTATCATGACCGGAAGGAGTCCCAGGGTGATTATAAAGGTTATAAGTCCGAACTGCTTTGGTGCGCTGAGGCAATCATTAGCGGCCAGGAATCCTGCTGTACCGAGCCTTGTTTTTTCGAGACTGAGTATGCTCTTTCTTCGGAATCTTTCACCGTTCTGACCGGATCTCAAAGCATCGACAGCAGATAAGCTGTCGATATTCCTTGTACAGAAATAGCAGAAAAGCATAGTGATGCCAATCAGAGTCAGTGTACATATCAATGTAATTAGTATGGTATTATCATTGTCAAGCGCCATTTCCTTTGAAATGATATTCAGAAGCAATTTGCCGAAGGGGATCGATGCAGCAGCTCCTATTGCAGCACCTGATACGGTTATAGCAAGGTATTTGATGATATAAAGCTTACGTATCACTTTGTCAGAGATCCCGATAGCCTTCATTGCACCAATTTCACGTATCTCCTCAGATATAGTCGAACTGATGGCAAACCATAAAACAGAAAAAGATATAAAGATCGGGCCGACACTTACGATAAGAAGCAAGGCTGCAACCACCTTATTCATTACATAACAGGAGCGCACCGTATCTATTGGCACATCGAACTGAACGCCCTTTTCATCTGATATTTTTTCTTCCAGGGCGACCGGATCATATGAATAGATGTAATATATACCGAAGTTTCTTTCCCCGACATTTTCTGCTGCACTGCAAAGCCTCATATAATCGTCATCATTGATAATAAATCGATAGTACGGAAGCATGGACGATCCCAGAAGCGCATCCTTCATAGCACCTGCTATCTTAAAATCGAACCTGTTACCGTTCATGTCAACGGTAAGGGTATCGCCTGCTTTAAGTCCGTTCTTTTCAAGAAGATTGACATGAACATACATCTCTCCCTGATTAACAGATGTTATCTTATTATTATGTACATCAAAATAATTAAGCTTGACATTATCAACTGAAAGGAAGAAGGAAGCCTTGCCCAGATCAAATATCTTTTCTCCGTTCCCGGAAAAATCAGAGTTCTCACAAAGGAGCTGAAGCTCCTCCTTATAGGCCGTCACACCCTCTGTTCCATCGATCACATTCTTTACAGAATTATCTTCATCTACAGCAGAAACAACAATATAATCGCAATCAAGTCCGGCCTTCTCAAAAAAGCCATCAACTCCTCTGAGAACGCAGATTATATTATTTACGCTGCTTGCGATAAACATGGCCGCAAGAGTGACAAATATCAATATAATGATATTAGAAGTCTTTTTGCACTTGAGGTCCCTTTTTAATATATAAAAAAACATAAAGCATCTCCAATCGGCAGCTTGCACTTACAAACCGCCCTCAGCACAGCGGCCGCTGTACTCGATCAATAAATAATAAAAAGGCAGCCACAGTATATGTGATGCTCATATAGCAGTTATACGTTAGTTATTGAGGGATTCCCTTTTGAAAAAGAATCCTTACCCGAGTAACTGACATATATTTCTATATAAGCATCACGCATAAAGTGAATACCTTAAAAAAATCAATGCTTTTTCAAGCGCTCATAATTCCAGTCAGGATAGATCATGTGCGCTTCGTCGGGAGTACCTGCATAAATACGAAAGCTTTTGCGGTGCGGCAGGATACCGATAAAAAGGGAATCTCCGTTTGAGAGCTTCCAATGGAAATTCTCCCCCAGGTCAGCCCGTAATTTCTTGAAGAACTCGTCATCTTTCTCATACATCAGTCCCAGCTCATAGACATTCCAGGAACCATTTTCACCTACAGACGACATTAATGAAGAAGAGGAGAGGGTTCTGAGTTCATCAGTCAGAGTCTGGATAGCCTTGTAGTCATCCTTTTCATTTTTTGAACTGTCATTGCCGAGACAGCCCACAAGGAAAAAGCACATTGCAAATACAAGGCAGATCAGTCTTTTTATTTTCATAAGCCCACCTCCGAAATTAATTACATATTAGAAAAAGAGGTCAATGTAAACATTGACCTCTATGGCTCCCCCTGCCCGGCTCGAACGGGCGACAACTCGGTTAACAGCCGAGTGCTCTACCGACTGAGCTAAGGAGGAATATAAATGCCGGCATCTTTCTACTTTCCCGGGCCGTCACCAGCCAAGTATCATCGACGTGAATGAGCTTAACTTCCGTGTTCGGAATGGGAACGGGTGTGACCTCATTGCAATAAACACCGACTAATTTATAATGGTGACCCGTACCAGAATCGAACTGGTGTTACCGGCGTGAGAGGCCGGTGTCTTAACCGCTTGACCAACGGGCCAAAAAATTGGTGCACCATCGGGGACTCGAACCCAGGACCCACTGATTAAGAGTCAGTTGCTCTACCAACTGAGCTAATGGTGCATCTCAAACTGCTTAACTATTATATCATACTTTTTCCGATTTGTCAAGCACTTTTTTCAATTTTTTTGAAGTTTTTTAAACTTGAAAAATAAAGCAGTAATGCGAGGAAGAACTTAGTCTCACAAGAATCAAAAGGAAAAGCCCTCGACCGATTAGTACCTGCAAGCTGAACGTGTCACCACGCTTACACATCAGGCCTATCAAACTCATAGTCTATGAGAGGTCTTACTCTTACGAAGGGATATCTTATCTTAAGGCCGGCTTCACGCTTAGATGCCTTCAGCGTTTATCCGTTCCGCACATAGCTGCCCAGCTGTGCCATTGGCATGACAACTGGTGCACCAGCGGTGCGTCCATCCCGGTCCTCTCGTACTAGGGACAGCTCCTTTCAAATATCCTACGCCCACG
>LVAK01000091.1 GCA_001604035.1 Clostridiales bacterium Firm_05 | reverse complement strand
TTCAACTGCCTGAGCGGATACAGCCGCAGTATTGTTACTGATATTGCCGGCACTACCCGTGATATTATCGAGGAGTCTGTGAGTATCGGAGATATTGTGCTTCGCCTTTCGGACACAGCCGGCATACATCAGACTGATGATATGATAGAGGGTATAGGAGTTGATATGGCTGAAAAAATGATAGGTTCATCCGAACTTATTATTGCTGTTTTTGATGGAGGTTGTCCTCTCACGACGGACGATTTATATTTAATTAATAAAATTAATAATAAAAAATGCGTGGCTGTTATCAATAAAAATGACATTGGTCAGACAGTTGACATTCAGCCAATCAAAGAAAAATTTAAACATATAGTATATATTTCTGCTAAGGAAAATCAAGGCGTTGATGACCTTAAAAGAGAGATCGAAGAGATATTTCAGATCAACGAGAACACTGTCAACTCTGTTTCTGCTGCCAATGAAAGGCAGAAAAGATGTATCGAATCATCGATCGATTGTATTGATAAATCAATCGAGGCAATTGAAAATGGAGAAATGCTGGATGCAGTAAATGTCATTTTAGATGAGGCTGAACAGTATCTGCTTGAGCTGACAGGACAGCGGATCACAAACGCAGTTGTTGATGAAGTGTTCTCAAGATTCTGTGTTGGAAAATAATGTTTCACGTGAAACAATTTAATGAGGATTATTTATGTCATATAAAATGGGAGAATTTGATGTTGCCGTTGTAGGCGCAGGACACGCCGGAGTTGAGGCCGCACTTGCCTCAGCAAGGCTTGGCTGCAAGACGGTAATGTTTACGATATCATTGGATCAAATAGCGAATATGCCCTGTAATCCGTCAATTGGCGGCACTGCCAAGGGACATCTTGTACGTGAGATAGACGCTCTTGGAGGCGAAATGGGCAAGGCAGCTGACAAATGTTTTATACAAAGTCGTATGCTGAACAGAGGAAAAGGACCCGCTGTTCACAGTTTAAGAGTTCAGGCAGACCGTGTGAAGTATCACAATTACATGAAAGAGATATGCGAAAAGCAAAAAAATCTGTTTGTGAAACAGGGAGAAGTTGCAGAAATAATTGTTGAGGATGGTAAAATAACCGGTATAAAAACCTCCCTCGGGGCAGAATATTCTGTCAAAGCTGTTATTATTGCAACAGGAACGTACCTCAAAGGCAAGATACATATAGGTGAAGTTTCATATGAAAGCGGTCCGGATTCTGCACTTCCAAGCAAGTATTTGTCGAATAGCTTGATTGAAAATGGTGTACAGCTTCGCCGTTTCAAGACTGGTACACCATGCAGAGTTAACAAGAGAAGTATCAATTTTGACATTATGGAACGTCAGGATGGAGACGAAAAAATTGTGCCATTCTCCTTTGAAACACAAGTAGAGGGACTTAAGAATCAGGTTAGCTGCTATGTTACTTATACTAATAGTAAAACACATGAAGTGATACTTTCAAACCTTGACAGATCCCCATTATATAGTGGCAGGATTGAAGGTGTAGGGCCAAGATACTGTCCGTCTATCGAGGACAAAATTGTAAGATTTTCTGATAAACCACGTCATCAGCTTTTTGTTGAACCAATGGGTTTGAGTACAGAAGAGTACTATTTGCAGGGAATGTCATCGTCTCTTCCCGAGGATGTTCAGCTTGCATTTCTTAAAACAATAGAGGGGCTTGAAGATGTGGAGATCATGAGACCGGCATACGCAATAGAATACGATTGCTGCGATCCCCTTCAGCTTCTTCCTACACTCGAATTTAAAAAGATTAATGGATTGTACGGCGCAGGACAATTTAATGGCAGTTCAGGCTATGAAGAAGCAGGTGCACAAGGAATTGTTGCCGGAATAAATGCAGCACTAAAAATCAAAGGCCGAGAGCCAATGATCCTTGATCGAGCAAGCTCTTATATAGGTACTTTGGTTGATGACCTTGTCACAAAAGGCTGCTCTGATCCATATAGAATGATGACCTCACGAAGTGAGTATCGTCTTATTTTAAGACAGGATAATGCAGATCAGCGTCTTACTCCTATAGGATACAAAATTGGTTTGATCTCTCGTGATCGCTATGAAAATCTTATAAATAAAGAGGAGCTTGTAAAGAAAGAGATTGAAAGGATATGTGCAATAAACATTGGTCCAAGTGAAAAATTAAATGAATTTTTAATATCTTGTCATACATCCCCCTTAACTAATGGATGCAAGCTAAGTGATCTTGTTCGTCGCCCTCAATTAAATTATAATGATCTTGCTTTTATTGATCCGGAGCGTGAGAACCTTTCAGATGATGTAAAAGAACAGGTGGAGTTACAAATCAAGTACGAAGGATATATTTCAAAACAGCTCGCTCAAATTGACCAAATGCGAAAGCTTGAACAGAAAAAATTACCGCAAGATCTTGATTATAAAGATATATATGGCTTACGACTTGAGGCAGTTGAAAAATTAAATAAAGTAAAACCTGTTTCGCTTGGTCAGGCATCGAGAATATCTGGTGTCTCCCCTGCTGATGTTTCCTTGCTTGCAGTATGGCTACAGAAAGAGAAAGGTGAAAATAATGCTTCCTGATTTTGAATTTTGTTGCGATGCATTTAAAAAATACGGATTTGATTTGAATCAAAACTCTTATAAAAAATTTTGCAATTATTCGGACTATCTTGTTGAATATAATAAAAATGTGAATCTTACTTCAATTACAGATCCGACCGAGATACTTTTTAAGCATTTTATTGATAGCATAATGATTTTACACCATGTAAATATCCCTGTCGGATCCACGATGATCGATGTCGGTACAGGCGCTGGTTTTCCATCTGTTCCAATTAAAATAATGAGGCCAGATATCAAAATTACTCTTTTAGACAGTCTTAATAAGAGAATTGTTTTTCTTGATTCACTTTGTAATTTGCTTGAGGTTGACGCCGAACTTGTACATGGACGTGCTGAAGATATTTCAAAAAAAGATGAATATCGTGAAAAATTTGATTTTGCCTGTGCAAGAGCAGTTGCAAATATGTCTTTACTTAGCGAGCTTTGTATTCCCTTTGTAAAGGTCGGAGGTGAATTTATTTCAATGAAAGGACCGTCTGAGGATATTTCTATTGGCTTCAATGCTATAGAATTGCTTGGCGGAATTGTTTCACGTGAAACAAATTATTCGTTAGAGTCTGAGGAACGCCGGATAATTGAAATAAAAAAAATATCGCAAACTCCGACAAAATATCCCAGAAATAGCAGTCAGATAAAGAAAAAATTACTCTGAAAAGAAAAAATAATATCATTTCATCCGCTTTTGTGTAAAATAAAGGCGGTTTTTTTGTGTAGATTATATTTCCGGCGCATGATAAAATTATTGTATCAAGTAAATGTGAGGTACATAAAATGTCAGGAATTTTTAATTTACAAAGAGAAAAGGTTGTAGGAAAGGTCGTTAATATTGAAATTTCAAGGATCATTCCAAATAGTAATCAGCCACGTTGCTTATTTAATGATGCAGATTTGTTATCGCTTGCAGATTCTGTCAGGGAAAACGGTATCCTTCAGCCATTGTCTGTAAGAAAAGTTAATGATAACTATGAACTAATAGCAGGGGAGAGGCGTCTTCGTGCGGCTAAGTTATGTGAACTTGCTTTTGTTCCGTGTATAATTTATGACATAACTGATAAAGAGTCTGCAATCCTTGCTCTCGTTGAGAATATTCAGCGTCAGGATCTTACTTTTTTTGAGGAAGCAAATGCAATTGAGAAATTGATTAATATTTATGGATTAACACAGGAGGAGGCAGCTCAGCAGCTCGGAAAAGCACAGTGTACTATCGCAAACAAACTTCGATTACTTAGATTAACTGAAAAGGAACGGGATCTTATTTTAAAATATGATCTAACAGAACGTCATGCGAGAGCATTGTTAAAGCTTGGCAGCGAAGAAGATAGGCTTATAATCCTTGATAAAATAATAACGAATACCCTGAATGTAGAAAAAACGGAAAAACTAATAGAGGATTACATTGGCTGCCAGAAAGAAAAGTCAAGCTACAAAAAACGTTCTAAAGTTTTTCAAAATGTAAAGATGTTTGTAAATACAATAAATCGAGCTGTTGAGACAATGCAAGCCGCAGGAATATCAGCGGATTCCAGAAAAATACAAAGTGAAAACTACATTGAATATCGTGTAAGGATACCAATACAGCGTAAATCGTGACAAATGTTTCACGTGAAACAAATTCAGACTGTTTCACGTGAAACATTTTTTTGTAAATATCTCAAATCGTATTTACAAGTGCATTTAAAAGTGGTATAATAGATATATAACAATAAGAAAGGAAGATTTCATGGGCAAAATTATAGCTGTTGCCAATCAAAAGGGTGGAGTTGGCAAATCAACTACTGTAGTGAACCTTTCTGCATATCTTGGTTCGAGAAATAAGAAGGTTCTCTGCGTTGACTCGGATCCACAGGGCAATACAACGACCGGATTCGGAATAAAAAAGAAGTCCGTTTCTGCTTCAACCTATGATGTTATTACCGGCAAGATCCGTATTCAGGATGCGATTATAAATACAGAATTTGAAAACGTGTCCATTCTTCCAGCAACAGAAGACCTTGCCGGTTGTGAAATAGAGCTTGCAAATAATGATAACCGCCTCAACAGGCTGAAAATGCAGCTTCTGACCTGTAAGGAAGATTACGACTACATATTTATTGATTGTCCGCCTGCACTGGGAACAATAACTATCAATGGCCTTGTTGCCTGTGATTCGATTATTGTCCCCATGCTTGCAGAGTTTTATGCTCTGGAAGGACTTTCACAGCTTGCAAATACAATAAAGCTTGTAAAAAGCAATTATAATCCTGCACTCGACATCGAGGGAATACTTTTTACAATGTTCGACGGAAGACTGAATATAGCCAACGACGTTGTTTCTGAGGTGGAGCAGTTCTTCCCTGGCAAGGTATTCAAGACAAAGATTCCGAGAAATGTCCGTATTTCCGAGGCACCATCCTACAGTATGCCTGTAATGTACTATGATAAGCATTCAAAGGGCGCTGAGGCATATGAGCTGCTTGGCCATGAGATGCTTGGTGAACCCCTTGAATTACCTAAAAAGAAGAAAAGAGGCATATTCACTTTCAATAAAAAGAAGAAAGAGGTGTGATAAGGTATGGCTAAAGGCGGACTTAAATCCGGACTCGGTCTTTTGTTAAATGACAATTCAAATGATGTTCAGGTAAAAAACAAACTCCGTACCTCAGAGCTTGAGCCAAATAGAGATCAGCCAAGAAAAAAATTCAGCGATGAAGCAATAACTGCACTGGCTGATTCAATACGTGAGCATGGAATGCTTCAGCCAATACTTGTAAGGCCTCTCAGCAGCGGTGGTTATCAGATAGTTGCCGGTGAAAGAAGATGGAGAGCTGCACGTATGGTGGGGCTTGATGAAGTTCCCGTAACAATAAGAGAGCTCAGCGACGTTGAGACCATGCAGATTGCAATCATAGAGAATCTGCAAAGAGAAAACCTGAATCCAATAGAAGAGGCTGCCGGATACAACGAGCTTATCGAGAATTACGGTATGACTCAGGATCAGGTTGCAAAAATGGTGGGACGTTCACGTTCAGCCATAGCAAATGCTGTCAGACTTCTTTCATTGCCGGAAAGAGTGCTGAAAATGCTCGAAAAAGGGGATATTTCAGCAGGCCACGGACGAGCACTGCTTGGCTTTGACAACGAAGAGCTGATGATAGCAACTGCAATAAAGGCTTCAGAAGGCGGATTGACCGTAAGACAGGTAGAAAAAGCTGCTCAGAAGTCATCTGAACCGGAGGCTGTTCCAGCAGAGAAGTCAGATAAGCGTATCGACAATTATTTTGTCGAGATGGAGATATCTCTTAATGAGAGACTTGGCAGAAAGGTCAAGGTAGATTATGCAAAAAACAAGGGTGCGCTCATCCTTGAATTTTATGATAAAGAAGATCTTGCGGCGCTTGCAGAAAAGCTCGCAAAAGATTGATAAAGGAGTAAATTAAAATGATAGACATTAAACTGATAAGAACTAATCCGGAGCTTGTTAAGGAAAACATAAAGAAGAAGTTCCAGGATGAAAAGATAAAGCTTGTTGATGAAGTAACAGAGCTCGACAAGAAGTTCAGAGAGACCAAGCTCGAGTGCGATAATCTCAGAAATATGAGAAATATCAAGAGCAAAGAGATCGGCGGTCTGATGAAGAACGGCCAGAGAGATGAGGCTGAAAAGGTAAAGGCAGAGGTCGCTGAGATAGGCAAGAAGCTTGAAGAGCTTGAACAGCTTGAAGTCAAGACAGAGGCTGATATTCGTGAGAGAATGCTTGTCATCCCTAATATTATTGACGACAGTGTTCCGATAGGTAAGGATGATTCTGAGAATGTTGAAGTTGAGCGTTTCGGAGAGCCTGCTGTTCCTGCTTTTGAAGTTCCTTATCATGTTGATATAATGGAAAAGGTAAACGGTATCGATCTTGACAGTGCAAGAAAGACCAGCGGAAACGGTTTCTATTATCTCTGCGGTGATATCGCACAGCTCCAGTCATGTATCCTTTCATATGCCCGTGATTTCATGATCGACAAGGGATTCACATACTACATTCCGCCATTTATGATAAGAAGCGACGTTGTTACAGGCGTTATGAGCTTCGCTGAAATGGAAGGTATGATGTATAAGATCGAGGGCGAGGATCTTTACCTCATCGGTACCTCCGAGCACTCTATGATCGGTAAGTTCATCGATACTATCATCCCAGAGGACGAGCTTCCTAAGACTCTTACCAGCTATTCACCATGCTTCCGTAAGGAAGTTGGTGCTCATGGTATCGAGGAAAGGGGAGTATACCGCATCCACCAGTTCGAGAAGCAGGAAATGATCGTTGTATGTAAGCCTGAGGAGTCTATGGACTGGTTTGAGAAGCTTTACAGCTATACAGTTGAGTTCTTCCGTACACTTGATATCCCTGTACGTACACTTGAGTGCTGTTCAGGAGATCTTGCAGACCTCAAGGTAAAGAGCCTTGACGTTGAGGCTTGGTCACCGAGACAGCAGAAGTACTTCGAGGTAGGAAGCTGCTCAAATCTTGGCGATGCACAGGCACGCCGTCTTGGTATCAGAGTGAAGGGTGCAGACGGAAACAAGTACTTTGCACATACACTTAATAATACAGTTGTAGCTCCTCCGAGAATGCTCATTGCATTCCTTGAGAACAATCTCAATGAGGACGGTTCTATCCGTATACCAAAGGCTCTTCAGCCATATATGCGTAAGGATCTCATAAAGGTTCCTGAAAAGAAGTAAATAAAAGAAAAACAAGCTCCTGAGTGCTAAACAGGAGCTTGTTTTTACAGGTATAGAGATTGGAAGATTGCATTATTTAATGGTGGTTTCTGAAACAGTGCTAATGTTATCAGCCCACGAAGCAGCCTTGCACATACAAATCGATAGCGTTGCGGCAGCGCTGCTCACAATGATTCCTATTATTAGAATTAACATTTGCTAACCTCCTTTTCATCTGTAATTTTCACACACATATTCTATTCAAGTATATTATGGAATAGTTTTCTTAAAATAACCTTAAAAATACTACATTTTTTAAATTTTCACCGGGTTATTACTATATGTTTATTTTATATCTGTATATATATCCCTTGGAGCTGATGTATCATTGTTCATATGCATATCAGATTCTGAAGCTGTTCTGCAAAGACACATAGCGAATACGCCGACAGTTCCGCCGAACATGGATCCTAAGATGAATCCTATCATAATATCACCTCAGTAATATTATGCCGCAAAAGAATAGGTATAATCAAAAAGACAGACGCAGCTGTCTTTTATTTTTATCTGAATTTTTCGAGACGGTATATCATTTCCTCATCCGGTTCTTCAAAGCCCGGCTTGTGATCGTATCCGAACTTCTTATAGAAATTCACTGCTGTGATTGAAGATGGGATCTCAACTCTTTTTGCTCTCAGGAAGAATTCATCCTGTTCGAGGGTATTTATAATAGCTCTGCCGATACCTTTTCCCTGACAGTCAGGGTCAACGAAAATAGTAAAAAGACTGCTCTCGTCCTCCTTGCCCCAGTAGGGACCGATGCCTCCGCAGCCGATTATTTTTCCGTTATCCTCCACCACATAAAAGTGCAGCCAGCCTGAACGCTCTATGAGATTATCAGCGCTGAGTGAGCGGACACATTCCTCCATCATCTCAGGAGTATAATCCTTTACGTTGCTTATGCGAAGAGTTTTTGAGATCATGGCAGCAGTTTCCTGTGCATCGGAAATGGTGAATCTTCTTATGTTCATAATTATACCTCCTGAAAAAAATATAAATGTATTATAGCATACAGTTCCGGAATTGTCAATAACAATATAGATCTCACCCTCCCCCCTTGTATAAAATGACTACTCCCCCGCCCCCCTGAGCCTATTTTCCGTCAGGTGGGGGAGGGGGATTTGTTACAGCACTTTACTTATAAGTGCTTAATATTTTACGGCATAACATACAGGAAAATTATTATAATTTGTTGCAAATGCCACTTTTCAGCAATGGAAATATATGGTATAATAATCCTGTAATCAATTGCAAATACTAAGAAATGAGGTATAAACCAATGAACAAGATAACTAATGACATTTACTATATCGGTGTAAACGATCACCAGATCGATCTCTTTGAAGGACAGTATGATGTACCCAACGGAATGGCATACAACTCATATGCAATACTTGACGAGAAGATCGCTGTGTTCGATACCGTTGACCAGAACTTTACAGACCAGTGGCTCGGCAACCTGAAGGAAGTCCTCGGTGACCGCAAGCCTGACTACCTCATCGTTCAGCATATGGAGCCTGACCATTCAGCTAACATCCTCAGCTTCATCAAAGCTTACCCGGATGCAAAGATCGTAGGCAATGCAAAGACATTCACTATGATGTCAAATTTCTTTGAGGGACTTGACCTCGGTGACAACAAGCTTGAAGTCAAGGAAGGGGATACACTCTCCCTCGGCAGCCATACTCTCAATTTTGTTTTTGCTCCTATGGTACACTGGCCGGAAGTAATGTTCACCTATGATTCTACAGACAAGGTGCTTTTCTCTGCTGATGCTTTCGGAAAGTTCGGCGCACTTGATACAGATGAGGACTGGGCTTGTGAGGCTCGCCGCTACTACTTCGGTATCGTAGGAAAGTACGGCGTTCAGGTACAGGCTGTTCTCAAGAAGGCTGCTGCTCTTGATATCCAGACAATCTGTCCGCTCCACGGACCTATCCTCAAGGAAGACCTGGGATACTACCTCGGTCTTTACAATACATGGTCCTCATACGGAGTTGAGAGCGAGGGAATATTCATTGCCTATACCTCAGTTTACGGAAATACAAAGAAGGCTGCTGAAATGCTCAGAGACAAGCTCCTTGAAAAGGGCTGCCCGAAGGTAGCTATCGCTGACCTTGCAAGAGAGGATATGGCTGAATCAGTTGAGGACGCTTTCCGTTACGGCAAGCTGGTCATTGCTACAACTACCTACAATGCAGACATATTCCCATTCATGAAGCACTTCATCCTTGATCTTACAGAGAGGAATTACCAGAACCGCACTATCGGTATCATAGAGAACGGAAGCTGGGCTCCTATAGCTGCAAAGACTATCAAGGCTATGTTCGAGAAGTCAAAGAACATCACATGGACTGACACAACAGTTACAATAAAGTCAGCAGTAAAGGCTGAAAACATTGTTCAGATCGAGGCTCTTGCTGATGAGCTTATGAAATGACCCCCCGGAAGGAGGAGTATTATGAAAGTTACCCTCAACCCTGATAAGGAAGTAGTTGCAAGGATAAAGGAAGGCCTGAAAATGAAGGACGGTTACTGTCCCTGCCGTCTTGCAAAGACTCCCGAAAATAAATGTATGTGCAAGGAGTTCCGTGACCAGATCGCTGATCCGGATTTTGAGGGCTTCTGCCACTGTATGCTCTACTATAAATCAAAGGAGGATTAATATGAGCGAGATAGTAATCACCAGAGAAAATTTTGATGAAGAAGTCAGAAACTACAGAGGTATGCCGGTGCTGCTGGATTTCTGGGCAGGCTGGTGCGGACCGTGTATGATGCTTTCGCCGATAATAGAGGAGATAGCTGATGAGTACGACGGACAGATCAAGGTCGGTAAGATCAACGTTGACGAACAGCCTGAGCTTGCTGCTGCTTTTAAAGTTGAAAGTATCCCGCTTGTAGTTGTAGTAAAGGACGGAGTTGTTACTGCCGGTACTGTGGGATATCATTCCAAAGAAGATATCCTTGCCCTCCTTGAAAAATAATAAAAATTCAGAGTACCGTGATAATTATATTGAAGTATATGGCAATTACTCGGGGAAAACCTTTCTGAGGAAAGGTTCTTCCCCGAACCCCTTTCCAAAGACTTTTAATCTTATTTTTCCCCAGATAGGACGCATACTAAAAAAATCCCATGTAGAAATACATGGGATGCGTACTATCTGGGGAAAAATCGAAACTGAAAGTTTTAGGAAAGGAGTTTGAGGGAGAACCCTTTTTCAAAAGGGTTTCCCTCAATAACTGTCGTACACCTCAATATAATTACCACGGTACTCCGGCTTTAGATTATTTCAGAGGATACTTTCGCCTTCGCCCATGACAGGGATCACAACAGCCTTTGCGTCTTCGAGGTGGAACATCATCATTTTGTTTCCGGTATTTTCATTGTAGATATCCTTGAGCTGAGGCATAGCATCGAGGGCTGCCTGAGCATACTTCGGATCGGTCTCAAAAACTGCCTTGCCTGTATATCTGAGCCAGTGACCATCCGGCTTTGCAGCAACGATCTCACAGAGAGGATTCTTTACAAGCTGCTTGTACACGTTCTTGAAATCGCCTATGCCGAAAAGCACTTTGCCGTCCATTTCGATGCTGAGACCGAGAGGGCGGAGCTTTGGCTGATCGCCGTCTGCTGTGGCAAGGAAGAATATTCCTGCGGCATTTAAAAATTCTTTGATCTTACTCATGGTATGACCTCCTTTAAGTTTATAATAATATTATAACGGGAAATTATTAATTTTTCAATATAAAAAAGAGGCGATGCTTTCATCGCCCCATACTACTTTCTGATTTCTTATAACTGGTTACTTATGCTCAAGGGATCATAATTCAAGTCCGAAGCTGATAGAGAGAGCGGTATTGACCTTATTCATAGAGCGCAGGTCAAGCTCTCCCATTTTGTCCTTGAGGCGTTTTTTGTCGATAGTTCTTATCTGTTCGAGAAGAACGATACTGTCCTTTGACAGTCCGCATTTATCAGCCTGCACTTCAATATGTGTCGGCAGATGTGTTTTGTCACGCTGACTTGTTATAGCAGCCGCTATCACAGTAGGACTGTGCCGGTTGCCGACATCGTTCTGGACTATAAGTACCGGTCTTACTCCGCCCTGCTCAGAGCCCACAACAGGACTCAGGTCGGCATAATAGATATCTCCTCTTTTAACCGTCATAATATTTATCTCCCGGATATATAAATTAAGTTTTGCTGTCAGTATTATTGCCCGGTCAGACGGGATATATACATCTGCAATATATTATATGCTCCGGGAGAAAATAAGTGCGATGTTAATATAGAAGGTGTACGACAGTTATTGAGGGAAACCCTTTTGAAAAAGGGGGTCCACCGAGTAATTGCCATATACTTCTATATGAGCATCGCACTATAGTTTATCAGATATTTTTTGCAAGGTCGGGGAAGATACTGAGGCTGCGTTTGAGTATGCCGTTCATCATAGCAAGAGCAATTCCGTAATTGGTGAATGGGACATTCTGATCCTCAGCGGATTTTCTGCGGTATGTCATTTCACGCTCGTTGAGCATACAGCCTCCGCAGTGTATTACAAGAGCTATGCCGGAAAGATCTTCGGGGAACTCTCTTCCGGAAGAAAGGCGGATGTTCAGCTCCCTGCCGGCAGTCTTTTTCAGAAGAGCCGGAAGCTTCACGCTGCCGATATCTCCGCACTGGCGGTGGTGGGTACATCCCTCGGATATGAGGACAGTGTCTCCGTCTTTGAGAGCTTTTATAGCCGCAGCGCCTTTCACGGCGGTTTCAAGGAAGCCCTTGTATCTTGCCATAAGTATTGAGAATGAGGTCAGCGGTATATCCTCCGGGACTATTTTGCTTACCATGCCGAAAGCCTGACTGTCAGTTATGACCATTTTCGGTTTCTGGGCAAGGCTGCTGAGAGTTTCCGCAAGCTGGAATTCCTTAGTGAATACCGCCATTGCGTCAGCGTCAAGGATATCCCGGAGAGTCTGTACCTGAGGCAGTATCATTCTTCCCTTTGGAGCAGCAGCGTCGATGGGAGTTACCAGCACTGTCATATCTCCGGGTGAGAGCAGATCACCGACGATACGCTTTTCGTTCCAGAGCCCTTTTGTCAGGGCAGCGATCTTTTCCTTCAGCTCATAGATGTTCTCGCCTGATCTTGCACAGACAGAGATCTCATTTTCAGCAAGTTCATTTTTTTCTGTCAGGTCTGATTTATTGTATACAATTATGAATGGTATATCCTTATCCTTGAAAATGTTTATCAGTTCATTGTCGGCCTGAGAAAGTCCGGCAGAAGAATCCACAACGAGCACAGCTATATCAGTGCGGTTGAGTATCTGCTTTGTCTTTTTCACACGGAGCTCTCCGAGAGTGCCTACGTCGTCAAAGCCGGGAGTATCAATTATAACTACCGGTCCCAGCGGAAGGAGTTCCATTGCTTTTGTTACCGGATCGGTAGTAGTTCCCTTAACATCGGAGACTACGGACAGCTCCTGTCCGGTGACAGCGTTTACAACGCTGGATTTTCCGGCATTCCTCATTCCGAAGAAGCCTATGTGTACCCTCTCTGAGGAGGGAGTGTCATTTAAGCTCATTTTTATCACGCCTTTATAAATTATGGTTTATATTTTCGGAAAAGTATCATTTTCCATGCCTTATCAGATAATATCAGACAATTCCTTTTTCCAGATATCCGCAGGTAAATGGGAAAAAATCAAATTTCTTTGTTCCGGTGTGAATAAATCCGTTACCTTCATACCAGTTCCGGAGAATAGTATTCTCTTCCACTATACTTAGCTTCATTACATGGCAGCCAAGCGTTTTGGCTTTTGCGAGTGCGTCATTCAGAAGTTCATTACCTATTCCAGAATGTCTGTATCCTGGCAGGACACAAAGACTGCCAAGTTCACATTCTCCGTTTGCCTGAACGAGAAGATTATAGTACCCCACCAGTTTATTTTTTTCGTAATAACCATACATGGGGCGGTGCTGATCGTTCAACCAATGCAGGAGCTTTGCTTCGTCAGTTGCAAAAGCTGTGAATGCCGGAGCATTTTCTGCAGTAAATCCAAATTCATCGGCAACGGTCATAAAGCTGTCACGGATGACCTGCACACAATCCGGAAAATCGCTCCTGTTTATTTCTCTTATCATATCTGCCTCCCCAGCTCCCTGACAAAGAGCTGTTCTGTCGTATCAAATACCGTATCATAATAACCTATCATAGAAAAACCGTATCTCTCGTAAAGACCGGTTTCTCCGCTCATAATATATACCTTCCGGAATCCGGTCTCTTTTGCATAGGATATTACTTCATTGATGAGCAGCTCAGATATCCTGTGGCCACGGTGTTCCTCGCTTACAAAAATACAGCCTATGAAAGGGGAGATGTCATATTTTTCTGCAATCTCATCCTTTTTCGTGAAGGTACAAAATCCGCAAAGCTTATCCTCATCATGGGCGATAAAAACTCTTTCCCAGTCCCGGAATATATTATCTTTCATAAGTCCGGCTAAATACTGACCGCCCTTCCATGAGCAGCAGTCAGCAAATCTGACAGTATCGTTCCAGAGAGGGTGAGTGCTTGTTATCGGAGTTATTTTCATGTATTTATCTCCTGAAAAATTTTATCTGCATTATTGTTATTATAGCACAGACACAGCTAATTTTCAATACAAAAAGGGAGGCTGAGTGCAGCCTCCCTTGAAAAGTTTCCGCAAGTGAGCAGAGAACAGAAAGTAGGGGCTGATGCCTGCATCAGCCCGTCAAAATGTATCAAAAACCGAAAGGGGCGATGTGGGCATCGCCCCCTACAGTACACATTATATTCTTGCAACGCCTGTATCCTTAGCAGCCTGAGCAACAGCCTTTGCAACAGCCTGAGCAACGGACTTGTCCAGAGCGCTTGGGATGATGTAATCAGCGCTGAGTTTATCATCGGTAACGAATGAAGCGATAGCCTTTGCAGCAGCGATCTTCATAGCGTCGTTGATATCGCTTGCACGGACATCAAGAGCACCACGGAAGATTCCGGGGAAAGCGAGAACGTTGTTGATCTGGTTGGGGAAGTCGCTTCTGCCTGTACCAACAACAGCAGCACCGGCTTCCTTAGCGAGATCAGGCATGATCTCAGGAGTCGGATTAGCCATGGGGAAGAGGATAGGCTTGTCAGCCATAGACTTTACCATTTCGGGAGTAACGCAGCCGGGAGCAGAAACGCCGATGAATACGTCAGCGCCCTTGATAACCTCTTCAAGGCTGCCCTTTCTCATCTGCTGATTTGTGATCTCAGCCATTTCGTCCTTCATTGGGTTCATGCCTTCGGGACGTCCTTTGTAGATAGCACCGTTTCTGTCACAGAGAACAACATCCTTAAGTCCCATGGAGATGAGGAGCTTGATGATAGCGATACCTGCTGCACCTGCGCCGGATGTAACAACTCTGATCTCGTCCAGCTTTTTGCCGACTACCTTGAGAGCGTTGAGCATAGCTGCGAGAGTAACAACAGCAGTACCGTGCTGATCGTCATGGAATATCGGGATGTCACAGCACTCCTTGAGCTGCTTTTCGATCTCGAAGCAGCGTGGAGCGGAAATATCCTCAAGGTTAACTCCGCCGAAGGAACCGGCAAGGAGCTTAACTGTATTTACTATATCTTCGACTTTCTTGGAGCGGATGCAGAGCGGAACTGCGTCAACATCTCCGAAAGCCTTGAAGAGAGCACACTTGCCCTCCATAACAGGCATACCAGCCTCTGGTCCGATATCACCGAGACCGAGAACTGCTGTACCGTCAGTTACAACTGCAACCAGGTTGGAGCGGCGTGTGAGTTCATAGCTCTTATCAACATCCTTCTGTATTTCAAGGCATGGCTGAGCAACTCCGGGGGTATAAGCGAGAGAGAGATCGTCTCTTGTTTCAAGTGGAGCACGGCAGATGACCTCTACCTTGCCCTGCCATTCATAGTGTTTTTTAAGTGATTCTTCTGCGTAGTTCATGTAGGAACATCCTTTCTGAATTTAGTAAATGCCGGAATATAGGCAGATACAGTCCATAGACTCTTTACATCCTGACCGGCATAATATACTTATTTAAATAGCGGAGGATAGAACTATCCTCCGCATAATATTGAGCATTATCAGAATTCGAGCTGATCTATGACACTTCTGAGAGCCTGTGCGCTTGCCTGGAGCTTAGCGACCTCTTCGTCAGTGAGCTTCGGAGATACTTCTCTTTCGATACCGTTGCTGCCGATAACAGCAGGAAGGCTGAGGCAAATATCGCTGATACCGTATCTGCCATTCATCATAGTTGATACAGTGATGATATTGTTTGAGTCACGGAGAATAGAGTCACAGATCTTATTTACGCTCATAGCGATAGCGTAGAAGGTTGCGCCCTTTCTCTTGATAACTTCAGCACCGGCCTTACGGACTTCATCGATGATCTCTTCTTCGTCAAGGTCTGCGTGCTCCTGGTCAGCACAGTACTCATCAACAGGAACGCCGGCGATGTTCATTATTGA
Organism: Clostridiales bacterium Firm_05; assembly: GCA_001604035.1. Lineage (GTDB taxonomy): Bacteria > Bacillota > Clostridia > Oscillospirales > Ruminococcaceae > Ruminococcus. The sequence continues at coordinate 2,268 of LVAK01000091.1, read as the reverse complement.
CCACGGGATGAATGAAGAATCACCGTGCTCACCGAATACGTAAGCATGGATGCTGTTCGGGCTGAGACCTACATGGTCAGCGATAATGGAACGAAGTCTTGATGTGTCAAGAGCAGTACCGGAGCCTATTACCTGATTAGGCTTGAGGTCGGTACACTTTAAAATAGTATATGTGAGAATGTCAACAGGGTTGCTGACAACAACATAAATAGCATCGGGAGCATATCTTGCCACCTGAGGCATAACTTCCTTGATGATATTAACGTTTGTCTGAGCGAGGTCAAGTCTTGTCTGGCCGGGCTTTCTTGCAAGGCCGAGAGTTACGACAACGATATCAGAGCCGGCAGCGTCCTCATATGTTCCGTCATAGATCTCAACGTTATGACCGAAGGAAACTCCCTGGCGGATATCCATAGCCTCACCCTTAGCCTTGGCCTTGTTGATATCAACGAGAACAACATCAGAGCAGGTTCCTGCAACAGCAAATGTATATGCAACTGAAGCGCCGACATTTCCGGCACCGAGGATGGTTATTTTTGTACCATTCTTATCTCCCATAATATAAGCCTCCATGAAAGAATTATGTGTAAAAATCGGTAAATACCGCTATTTTTCCAATATAGTTTTTACATTATCAATTATAACATAAATACAAAAAATAGCAAGCAAATTAATGCACTTTGCTGAAAAATCGGAATTTCATACAAAACGGCTTGATAATCAGCAAAACTTTTTCACTTTGCGTATAATTGCAGAAAACAGGTGAAGAGAGGATCATCAGCCGTAAAATATGAATAATATACCGTAAAATATGAATATTATCTGAAATAGTGAATATTTATTCAATACCCCTTGACATTCTTTTCTTAGGGTGTATAATAGTAACATAACGTAAATCCATGCCGGAAAACGGCATTAAATATTCAGGAGGTAATAACCATGGCAAACAAGAAGGATATCAAAAAGGTAGTTCTTGCATATTCAGGCGGACTTGATACATCTATCATCATCCCGTGGCTCAAGGAAAACTACAATAACTGCGAAGTTATCGCTGTTTCCGGTGACGTAGGACAGGGCACAGAGCTTGACGGACTTGAGGAAAAGGCTATCAAGACAGGCGCTTCAAAGCTCTATATCGAGGATCTTAAGGAAGAGTTCATCCAGGACTATGTTTTCCCAACAGTTCAGGCAGGCGCTATCTATGAGAACAGATATATGCTCGGTACATCCTTTGCTCGTCCTATCATAGCAAAGAGAATAGCAGAGATCGCTATCAAGGAAGGCGCTGACGCTATCTGCCACGGCTGTACAGGTAAGGGCAACGACCAGGTTCGTTTTGAGCTGGCTATCAAGGCTTTTGCTCCTGAGATGCAGATAATCGCTCCATGGAGAGAATGGGACATCAAGTCCAGAGACCAGGAGATCGATTACGCTGAGGCTCACAACATCCCCCTGAAGATAAACAGAGAGACAAACTACTCCAAGGATAAGAACATCTGGCACCTTTCACACGAGGGACTCGATCTTGAGGATCCTGCAAACGAGCCTCAGTACGAGAAGAAGGGCTTCCTCGAAATGGGCGTATCTCCTATCGATGCTCCTGACAAGCCCACATATGTTACTATCCACTTCGAGAAGGGCGTTCCTACAGCTATCGACGGCAAGGCTATGAACGGCGTAGAGATCGTTTCTACACTCAACAAGCTTGGCGGCGAGAACGGTATCGGTCTTGCTGACCTGGTTGAGAACCGTCTTGTTGGTATGAAGTCAAGAGGCGTTTATGAGACTCCCGGCGGTGCTATCCTTTACCACGCTCACGAGGTTCTTGAGACTATATGCCTCGACAAGGAAACAGCAAGAGTTAAGCAGTACCTCGGAATCAAGTTCGCTGATATCGTATACAACGGCCAGTGGTACACACCTCTCCGTGAGGCTATGAGCGCTTTCGTTACTGAGACACAGAAGACTGTTACAGGTGATGTAAAGCTCAAGCTCTACAAGGGCAACATCATCAACGCAGGCGTAACTTCACCATACACTCTCTATGATGAGGAAGTTGCTACATTCGATGAGGATGAGGTTTACAACCAGGCTGATTCTGCCGGATTCATCAACCTCTTCGGTCTCCCGATAAAGGTCAAGGCTCAGCTGGACAAGAAGAGAAACAACAAGTAATCAACACAGTATATTCTTGTGCAGGCAGGGGAGCCTTCTCCTGCCTGTTATGCTTTAAGAATGGTACAGGAAAAGGAGAATAATTATGGAATT
>LVAK01000090.1 GCA_001604035.1 Clostridiales bacterium Firm_05 | reverse complement strand
GTGCTGGGTATGTTCTTTGCGCTGGGAGTTGACGGCAACCCTCCGCATCCCGATTATGCTATAATATGTCTTATGGTATCAGGTCTGTGCGATATGTTCGACGGCAAGGTCGCACGTACTAAAAAGAACCGTACAGAATCCGAGAAAAAGTTCGGCATACAGATAGATTCCCTTTGTGATGCAGTCTGTTTCGGACTTCTTCCGTCGATCATCGGATATTCCATAGGTATGCGTGATTACGGCGATATCCCGATACTTATACTCTTCCCGCTCTGTGCTATAATACGCCTTGCGTATTTCAATGTGAACGAGGAGGAGAGACAGCAGAAAACAGATGACATGCGGAAGGTCTATGAGGGACTTCCCGTGACCAGCGTCGCACTTATCCTTCCCGTGGTGTACAGCTTCCATAAGGATATCGGCATGGACTGCTTCCCTATGGTGTACGGAACGGTAATGCTGATAATTGCCATTGCTTTTATCACAAGGTTCAAGCTGAAAAAGCCTTCCATGAGGACGATGCTCTGCTTTATCGGACTGGGCGTTATCGAGCTCATCTGGATGATATACAATACGAAGATAAAATGAAAAATGCTGTCCACACGGACAGCATTTTTTTATTGATCGGGCGGATGTGGGCATCCGCCCCTACTTTCTGATTTCTGATTTCTTTTCTAAAGCGGTTTTCTTTCAAACAGCAGCACCGGATATCCCTCGTAATAGGGCTTGACGATCTCCGGATGCTCATCTGCGTATGCGAATATCTTATCAGCCAGCCCATCTTTGAGATAGTCCACAAGCTGCGAGAGCGGTCTTGCGTAGAGCTCCTCGCAGATAGATGCAAAGGTTATTGCACGGCGGCCGCCCACTTCCATGATACGGTATGGCCATATCCGACAGTCAAAGGGCTTATCGTCACCCAGCATACAGCCGTTTTCGGTGAGGGCAGGACATGAGAACAGCTCGTCGCCTTTAAGCTCCTCCACACGGAAAATATATCCTCCGTCCTTGGAGATGAACCTTGCGTCAGGTCTTTCTGCCTGTATACGGTCACGTATCTCTTCTGTAAATACAGGCGTTTCCCAGACATCATACCTGTCAAAGATACAGCACAGTCTGCACTTGGCACAGGCCTCGCCGCTGAGTATTTTTTTTAGCATATTTTCCCTCTTTTCTATTGACTTTGTGAACGTTTTGTGATATACTTTCCTTAACAATAATATTGGAGGTGTATTAAATGAGTCCAAAAAATGTAGACATTAAGGAAGCAGTTCAGCTCTTCTTCAAGAACTACACCAATTTCAATGGTCGTTCTACAAGAAGCGAATTCTGGTGGGTAATGCTCGCATCTTTCATCGTAGGTTTCGTCCTCGGAATCCTGTCAGCACTCACACCTATCTTCACAGTTATTGCTGTGATCTTCTGCATTGCGATAATTGTTCCAAGTATCGCAGTTGAGATCAGAAGACTTCACGACACAGGCAAGAGCGGTTGGTTCATACTGATCTGTCTCGTTCCTATGGTTGGAAGCCTTATCCTTCTCTACTTCTTAGCACAGCCAAGCGATCCGAACTCAAATCAGTACGGCGATCCAGCAGTCTGATTACAGCAAACAGCAAATATTACAAAAAACCCGCCGAACTTCCGGCGGGGTTTTTTATTCGATAGTAACAGAGACCTTAAGGTCCTTCTTTGCAGCGCCTGCTCTCATAATTGTACGGAGAGCCTTAGCGATCCTGCCCTGCTTACCGATAACACGTCCCATATCATCGGGAGCAACTGAAAGATGGAACACGATAACGCCCTCAGCGTCCGGCTCATCCTCTGTTATCTTTATTGCAGTTTTATCCTCAACAAGGCCTGCTGCTATTGCATAAAGCAGATCTTTCATTGTATTATCCTCCATATGCTACGGGAACAGAGGCTGAGACGTTATGTCTCACCTCTTCCGCAGAGTAATCCGATCAAAGTACGCCCTCGTTCTTGAGGATGACCTTAACGGTATCTGTAGGCTGAGCTCCCTTTGCGATCCAGTCCTTAGCCTTATCAGCGTCAACCTTTACAACAGAAGGATTCTTTGTAGGATCGTAGAAACCGATCTCCTCAACGAATCTGCCGTCTCTGGGGTATCTGGAATCAGCAACAACTATACGATAGAAAGGAGCCTTCTTAGCACCCATTCTTCTGAGTCTGATCTTTACTGCCATTTGTAATTCACCTCCGTGTATTTAGTATATATTCCATGCGGCGGGAGACGTCGCATTGAAAGCTTGTTATATGGGCAGGTTTCCGCCGCCCTTACCGGTCATCTTATCGAAGTTCATTCCTGCCAGGTTCTTTCTTGCCTTACGCAGGGACATCTTGCCGTTCTTTCCGGTAAACTGCTTCATCATCTTCTGCATCTGGTCGAACTGCTTCAGCAGACGGTTTACGTCCTCTACCTTTGTACCTGAACCCATAGCGATACGCTTTTTACGGGAAGGATTGATGATAGAGGGCTTTGACCTTTCGGCCTTGGTCATGGAAGTGATTATAGCCTCAACACGGTCGACCTGTCTTTCATCGATATCAGCGTCCTTGATCTTGTCTCCGACACCGGGAAGCATACCGATTATGGACTTCATTGAGCCCATTTTCTTTATCTGCTTCATCTGATCGAGAAGGTCGTCCATGTCGAACTTATTCTCCTTGAGCTTCTTTGTGAGCTTCTCAGCTTCCTTCTGGGACATTACGTTCTCAGCCTTTTCAATAAGGGTGAGTACGTCGCCCATTCCGAGGATACGTGAAGCCATACGCTCGGGGTGGAACTGCTCGAAGTCGTCAAGCTTTTCGCCCATACCAACATACTTTATAGGCTTACCTGTAACAGCCAGTACGGAAAGTGCCGCACCGCCTCTTGTATCTGAATCAAGCTTTGACATGAGTACGCTTGTGATACCCACAGCGTCATCGAATGCCTTAGCAACGTTTACAGCGTCCTGACCTGTCATAGCGTCAACAACGAGCATGATCTCATCGGGATTTGTGAGCTCCTTGATGTTCACAAGCTCCTGCATGAGAGCCTCGTCAACGTGGAGACGTCCGGCGGTATCAATGATAAGTACATCGTGGCCGTAGTCCTTAGCGTGAGCGAGAGCCTGCTTTGCGATTATAACAGGATCGATCTGTCCCATTTCAAATACCGGGACGTCAGCCTTCTTACCAACTACCTGTAACTGATTGATAGCGGCAGGACGGTAGATATCACAGGCTGCAAGCAGCGGACGGTGTCCCTCTTTCTTGAGGAGCTTAGCCAGCTTTGCGGAATGTGTTGTCTTACCGGAACCCTGAAGTCCGCACATCATTATTACCGTAGGAGGCTTTGATGCGAAATTTATGCGGGCATTGCTGTTGCCCATGAGAGCGCAGAGCTCTTCGTTAACTATCTTTATTACCTGCTGTGCAGGAGTAAGGCTTGCGAGTACCTCCTCGCCGATAGCACGCTCAGTAACTCCCTTTACGAAGTCCTTGACTACCTTGTAGCTTACATCGGCTTCGAGGAGAGCAAGACGTACTTCACGCATAGCCTCCTTTACGTCACCCTCGGTGAGCTTTCCTCTTGATTTAAGCTTTTTAAAGACGTTATTCAGTTTTTCGGAAAGTCCTTCAAATGCCATGCGATCATCTCCAATGCTGTAATATCCCGGAGCTCAGAGCAGCTCCAGTCCGTAATTTATTTCCTGAACGATCTCGTTCCTCAGTTTATCGTTATCGATACTGCCGGCAGCAGCTTCGAGCCTGCCGAAGCATTCTCTCATTTTGCCCAGGCGCTCTGCGAAGCCCAGCTTTTCCTCATAGTTGAGGAGTATCGCCTCTGTGCGCTTTATGAGCCCCATGACTGCCTGTCGGGTTATGCCCAGCGGATTGCCTATCTCAGCGAGGGAAAGATCCTCACAGTAGTATAGTTCCATAACGCTCCGCTGATGATCGGTGAGCAGGTCGCCGTAGCAATCAAGGAGCATAACGAATTTAAGTTCCTTAGCCATGTGCCTGTTCCTCCGTGGTGTAATCTAAAATCACTTTACACATTGTACCATATATAAATCTATTTGTCAAGCTGTTACAAAGGAAAAAATCCCATGTGCCGGCACAGGGGATATGTTCATATTACACAAAGGTGTAAACTGTATAGTGTTTACACAGCGCTTGGATAGGCCTTGATAACCGGCAGCAGCAACTGCTTTTTCTGATAAGAGCTCCCGTCATGATCCCTGCGAAAAAAGAGGGGGGGAAACTTCGGTGGGGTGTTCCTCTTTGGCTTATCTGTCATTGATAATGCGTATGCTTGACAATGTTCCTGTCTGCTGTTATAATTGTCTTATCATAAAAAAGAAAAGAGGGTATGATATGCCTTTTGTAATCGAAAACAAAGAGTTCACCTGCAGCGTTTGCGGCAGCAGCTCTTCACATGATATCATAGCTGAACAGGATGAGTTCTGCGGCGCACCTGACCTTGATCTCCGTCCTGCCGGAAAGCAGCGCAGCATAATGAAGTACTGGGCTATGGAATGTCCCTGCTGCGGCTACTGCTGCACAACTCTGGATATGCCATTCAGCGGCGAAAGGGAGTTCTTCCAGACCACGGATTATAAGACCTGCGGCGGTATACTCACCTCCGATGAAACAGCAGTTAAGCTTATGAAAAGAGCGCTGGTATTCATCGAGGAACACAATTACAGGGACGCTGTCCGCAGTTACCTTGCAGCAGCATGGGCGCTTGACGATGACGGCAATGAATTCGCTGCAAAGCAGAGCCGTATGGCTGCTGTAGCTCTTATGGACGATCACCCTGCTGCATTCAAGAACAGCAGTGATTATCAGCTCCTTAAAGCGGATATGCTGCGCCGCTGCGGAGAGTTTGACCGTGTAGTGAGGGAGTTTGAGGACAAGACTTATCCCTCACAGCTTATGACTGCCATTGCATTTTTCGAGGTGTATCTTGCTTCCTCCAAGGATCAGGCAGCTCATCCGATCGATGAGATACCCGGCGTAACTGCTGTAGAATAGCGCAATTCAAAAGTAAGAACAGGTGATCTATATGAGCTTCAAATTACTCGTCTGTACATTACAGCTATCTAACTGCACCCACTTTAAAAAATATATCTCAGCTTATGACGCAGAAGTATCATTTTGTGAAAATGATGGATCACAGATCAGGTATGCACTTTCCGAAACAAGCTATGATGCTGTTTTTATATTTACTGACAGCCGCACGGATTTGTACAGCGAGCTTATCGGAGATATTCATTCTTTGTATCCGGAGCTGAAGATATTTGCCGGATGTCTTTGCTGTTCAGCGGCTTCTGCCGGCAGACTCCGTTCAGCAGGGGCGGATCTCTGTATTTTCTTCCCGACAGGGATAAAGCGTGCCGCTGCTCTTATCGCAGCATATATGAAGTTCTGCAATTATGAAAGGATACCGTTAGATATAGCCTGCTATCTGAGCAATCACGGATTTTCCACGAAGAATACCGGATTCATATACCTCTGCAATGCTGCGGAGATATGCATAAATGAGCCGGAAAGCCTCAATGCGCTCTATGAAAAGGTATATGGACGCATAGCAGACAGATTCGGAGTTCAGCTAAAGCTTACGGAAAGAATGATACGCCTTACCGCTTCCGCAGCCGTGGCGGACGGAACTATCCCTTCTTTCATCGGTCAGCAGGTGGAAAAGATGATCTCCCATGACCTTATCGCTGCAATATGCGATAACTTTGAAAGAGAACGGTACTGTTTTATATGAAAAGAATAATAAAGCGGCCGCAAAGAAGCTGAAACTTCTTTGCGGCCGCAGTGTTTTTACATGAGCTCGCAGATAAGATTTGAGAATTCTACAGGATCCTCTATGCTCATTCCCTCGATAAGGAGAGCCTGATCGTAGAGAAGCTTTGCATATTTGCCGATCTTATCATTATCTCCGGCCTTGTCAAGGCTCTGGAGCTTGCCGAATATCTCGTGCTCGGGATTGATCTCGAGTACTCGCTGTGCCTGTATCTTCTGGTCAGTAGGCATGGAGTTGAGCACCTTCTCCATTTCCAGTGATATCTCGCCCTCGCTGGTTATGCATACAGGATGAGACTTGAGTCTCTGGGAAAGTATTACCTTTGATACCTTGCCGTCAAGAGCCTTTGCAAGGCCTTCGAGCAATCCGGAGTTCTCCTCCTCCTTAGCCTTTATCTCCTCCTTCTTCTCGGCGTTTTCAAGTCCGAGATCGTCAGCGGATACAGACTTGAATTCCTTGTCCTTGTACTGGCGGAGAGTCTTTATTGCAAATTCATCGATATTGTCTGTGAGGTAGAGTATCTCGAAGCCGTTATCCTTTACCAGCTCAGTCTGCGGGAGCTGCTCAATACGTGCAGCACTCTCTCCTGTAGCGTAGTAGATGTACTTCTGCTCCTCACGCATACCTGTTACGTATTCGTCAAGAGTTACAAGCTTGTGCTCGTTTGAGGATGTGAACATAAGAAGATCCTGAAGCTTCTCCTTGTTCATGCCGTAGTCGCTGTAGATACCGTATTTGAGCTGTAAGCCGAATGCCTTCCAGAACTCCTCATACTTCTCACGCTCATTCTTGAGCATCTTTTTCAGCTCATTGCTGATAGTCTTCTCAATGCTCTTTGCAATGACCTTGAGCTGTCTGTCGTGCTGGAGCATCTCACGGGAGATATTGAGTGAGAGATCCTCTGAATCAACAAGTCCCTTGACGAAGCTGTAGTAGTCGGGCAGAAGGTCTGCACACTTGTCCATTATAAGTACGCCGTTGGAGTAGAGCTGTAAGCCCTTCTCGTACTCCTTTGAATAGAAGTCAAAGGGAGCCTTGGACGGGATATACAGCAGGGCATTGTATGCCGGCATCTCGTTGCTTATGTGGGCATACTTCAAAGGCTCGTTATAATCGTAGAACTTCTCTGTGTAGAAGTGCTTGTAGTCCTCCTCTTTGAGCTCGGACTTGTTCTTCTTCCAGAGGGGCACCATGCTGTTGAGAGTCTCGACCTCAATGTACTCCTCATATTCAAGAGGCTTCTTTGCTTCCTTGTCCTCTTCGGACTGCTCCTTCGGACGGCTGTGAGTACACTCCATCTTTACAGGGAAGCGGATATAGTCAGAATACTTGCGTACCAGTGACTTTATGCGGTACTGATCGAGGAATTCTGTGTAATTCTCGTCATCGGTATCTTCAAGGAGTTCGAGTATTATCTCAGTACCGGCGGACTGCTTGTCAGCCTCGGTCACTGTGTAGCCGTTGACACCCTCGGATTCCCACTGATAAGCCTGATCGCTGCCGTACGCCTTGGATATTACGGTGACTTTCTTTGCCACCATGAATGCTGAGTAGAAGCCTACACCGAACTGACCGATGATCTGGTTGTCCTCTTCGAGCTTGTTCTCGTTCTTGAACTTGAATGAGCCGCTGTTTGCGATAGTACCGAGGTTGTTTTCAAGCTCCTCTGCGGTCATACCGATACCGTTATCTGTTATTTTAAGTGTACGTGAATCCTTGTCTGCGCTGATCCATATAGCGAAATCCTCTTTGTTAAGTCCTACCTTATCGTCTGTAAGGGACTTGAAATAGAGCTTGTCGATAGCGTCGCTGGCGTTTGATATAAGCTCTCTGAGGAATATTTCCTTATGTGTATAGATAGAGTGGATCATCATTTCGAGAAGTCTTTTAGACTCTGCTTTGAACTGCTTTTTTCCCATTTGAATACATCTCCGTGAAATAATTTAGCACTCTCTATCTTCGAGTGCTAAATATAGTATATAACTTTCCCGGAAGAAAATCAAGTGGGGAGGGAAATGTTTACAGTTTGTTCATATTTCAGATCAAACTGCTGTGAATATGTCAGCAACCTCATTGAGCGTGATATATGCCTGCGGATCCTCGTTGTGGATTATATCTTTCATCTTCATTATCTGAAAGCGGTTTACCACGAAATAAAGGACCTTGCGGTCTGAGCCGGAGAAGCCGCCCTTTGCGTCGATAAGAGTTATACCGCAGCCAAATTCATTCATCAGCCTGCTGCATATCTCATCAGGTCTTGATGTAACGATGAATGCAGCTTTTGATCTTTGCATACCGTCAACGATATAGTCAACAGTTTTCAGTGCGGCAAAATATGTAACTATCGAATATAACGGCAGTATCCAGCTGTTCAGGGCTATTCCGCATATGATATACAGTATCACATTGTATATCATAACAAATGTTCCGACTGATAATCCGAGACGTTTTGCGAATATCACAGCCATTACCTCCACTCCGTCCATAGCCCCTCCGGATCGCAGTGCAAGTCCGCTGCCGATGCCGGATATCACTCCGCCGAACAAAGCGCACAAAAGCAGATCTGTTCCGGCGAGAGGGGAAGCAAGGCTGACATCTATTGGCAGAATGTCAGTTATCAGCCATGACATCACTGAATAGACCAGAACTGCATATATCGCACTTACTGTAAATACTTTTCCCTGCTTTTTTGCTCCATAGAGAAACATGGGGATATTCAGCAGGATAAGGAACAGTGACAGTGAAAGGCTGTCAGGAGTAAGCTGCGAAAGCAGCATTGATGTTCCAGATATTCCGCTGTCGTATAGCTTTACCGGCATAAGGAAAAGGGTTATCCCGAATGCGTTTATTATACCGGAGACTGTAAGGGCTGCACATTTGGCCGGACTTATCATTTTTATCATGGTCAGTAACTTCTTCATTTTTCCTCCTTATACAGAAAATGAGGCGCTGTCACTCAGATAGCGCCTCATTGTGCTTACTTCTTGAACTTATCGATAACGTCATCGACCTTATCCTTGGCAACATCGATAACTTTATTGATCTTATCATCAGGAAGATCTACTCCTGTGATACCTTCAACGGCCTTAACAGGATCCTTGGTGATGTTTTTCTGTAAGTCCTTATCGCCTTTTACCTTGTCAGCGATCTCTCCGATTTTTTCTTTGATGTCCATAACAAGACCTTCTTTCAATAATAATATATATTTATTATACCACACTTTTCTTAAAAAATCAATAGCCGGAGCTGAATTTTTATCAATAATCAATAAGAGCGGCTGAAGCCGCTCTCATTATCTTATTTTATATCTCCGACATCGGTTTTTCTTGCAAGCATTGCCAGTGTAAGGGAGATATTCTCATTATGTACTGCCACCCCGGCCGGAGCACTCAGGTGTACCGGAGCGAAATTGAGGATATACTTTATCCCTGCCCCGGTCATTAAATTGCAGACCTCCTGTGCGGCAGCCTCAGGTACAGTGATTATACCTATCTGTATATTTCTCTCCCGGCAAAAGCTGCCGAGCTCGCTCACGTTCCTTACAGGTTTTCCGTTTATTTCAGTGCCGACCAGCTTTTCATCGCAGTCGAATCCGCCAACAACTTCAAAGCCGTAATCTGCAAAGCTGCGGTTTTCCAGCATAGCCCTGCCGAAATTTCCCATGCCAACAACTATTACTCCGTCATGGTTGGCGAAGCCCAGGAATTTTCCGATATCGCCAATGAGCTCACTGGTCGGATATCCCACCTTTGGCCTTCCTCCGTTGGATACTGATGCCAGATCCTTTCGCACCTGAACATCATTCAGTCCCAGTGCTTCTGCGATAGCCGTAGCGGATATATGTCCGGATTTCCTGCTCTCAGGCAGGGAAATAAGGTAATTGAAATACAGCGGCAGTCTTGAAAGAGTTTGTGAGGTGATGTTCTTATTCATCGTATCCCTCCATTCAGGGGATCACTTTTTCTGCATATACTCATCCATAGCAGCGGCTGCCTTCTTGCCGGCGCCCATTGCGAGGATAACTGTTGCTGCACCTGTAACAGCGTCTCCGCCGGCGTAAACGCCTTCCTTGGAGGTAAGGCCGTCCTCATCAGCGATGATGCCGCCCCACTTCTGTGTCTCAAGGCCTGCTGTAGTGGACTTGATAAGCGGATTGGGTGATGTACCGATAGACATGATAACGCAGTCAGCATCTATTTCGATGAAAGCGCCTTCCTTCGGAACAGGCTTTGCTCTTCCTGAAGCGTCAGGCTCGGAGAGCTCCATTTCCTGGCAGATAACGCTCTTTACCCAGCCGTTTTCTGTGGAAGTGATCTCTGTAGGATTTGTGAGGAACTTGAAGATGATGCCCTCTTCCTTAGCGTGCTCAACTTCCTCTGCTCTTGCAGGGAGCTCGTTCTCTGTACGTCTGTATACGATATATACCTCAGCGCCCAGTCTCTTTGCACAGCGTGCAGCGTCCATAGCAACGTTTCCGCCGCCTACGATAACAGCCTTTGTACCGGCCTTGATAGGAGTTGAGCTGTCAGGCTTATATGCCTTCATAAGGTTTATTCTTGTGAGGAACTCGTTTGCGGAATATACTCCGTTAAGGTTCTCACCGGGGATGTTCATGAATCTTGGGAGTCCTGCGCCTGAGCCGATGAATACAGTCTCGAAGCCCTCTTCCTTCATAAGCTCGTCAACAGATATAGTCTTTCCGACTACAGTATTTGTCTCTACCTTTACGCCGAGAGCCTTGAGGCCTTCGATCTCCTTCTGAACGATAGTCTTTGGGAGACGGAACTCAGGGATACCATAGGAGAGAACTCCTCCGGCAACGTGGAGAGCTTCAAATACAGTAACGTCATAGCCCTTCTTTGCAAGGTCTCCTGCACAGGCAAGTCCGGAAGGACCAGAACCGATAACAGCAGCCTTATGGCCGTTTGAAGCCGGCTTCTCAACAGCAGCCTCAGGCTGAGCGTTGTGCCAGTCAGCAACGAATCTCTCAAGACGTCCGATAGCAACTGCCTCGCCCTTGATGCCTCTTACGCACTTGCTCTCGCACTGTGTTTCCTGAGGACATACTCTTCCGCATACAGCAGGGAGTGAGCTGGACTGTGTGATAACTTTATATGCTCCGGCGAAATCTCCCTCAGCCACCTTTGAGATGAATGCAGGGATATCGATCTGTACGGGGCAGCCTGTAGAGCAGGGCTTGTTCTTGCAGTTAAGGCATCTCTTAGCCTCATCGATAGCCTGCTCTTCGGTATATCCGAGGGCAACTTCCTTGAAGTTTTTATTTCTTACATCCGGTTCCTGTACCGGCATTTCATTTCTTACAAGTGACATATTAGGCATCTCACTTTACCTCCTTCTTGAACAGGTTGCAGGTCTCTTCATGTGCATGGCGCTCGAAGTCTCTGTACATAGCGCCTCTTGCCATAGCCTCGTCGAAGTCGATGAGGTGGCCGTCGAACTCAGGTCCGTCAACGCAGGCGAACTTTGTCTGGCCGCCTACAGTAAGACGGCAGCCGCCGCACATACCTGTACCGTCGATCATTATCGGGTTCATGGATGCAACTGTGGGTATCTCATACTCCTTGGTGAGACGGCAGACGAACTTCATCATGATAAGAGGTCCGATAGTGATGACTCTGTCGTACTTCTCGCCGCTGTCGATGAGCTTCTTGAGAGCATCGGTAACAAGGCCCTTTTCGCCTGCTGTACCGTCATCTGACATGAGCACAAACTTAGAGCTCGAAGCTCTGAACTCATCCTCGAGGATAACGAGATCCTTATTTCTGAAGCCGACGATAGAGTGTACCTCAACGCCAAGCTCATGGAGTTTCTTTGCTACGGGGTAAGCGATAGCGCAGCCAACGCCTCCGCCGACAACTGCTACCTTTTTGAGACCTTCAGTCTCTGTTGCTCTGCCGAGAGGTCCTACGAAGTCCTGGAGGCAGTCGCCCTCATTGAGGTGATTGAGCTTTTCTGTAGTAGCTCCTACGATCTGGAATATGATAGTGACTGTACCGGCCTCACGGTCGAAATCTGCTATAGTAAGCGGGATACGCTCGCCGTCAGCATCAGTTCTGAGTATGATGAACTGGCCGGGCTCGGCCTTCTTTGCCACCTTGGGAGCGGCTATCTTCATCAGGGTAACAGTCGGGTTAAGACTTTTCTTTTCGAGTATTTCAAACATTGCCCATACCTTCCTTATGATAGATTTGCAGTAAACACGAAGAACATCGCCCTTGATGTCCTACGGCACCCATACTGCTCAGATATATTCATAATTATATCACAGAAATAATTGTTGTACAAATATAACACCGGAATATCGATATTCCGGTATCGATATCAGAATAACGGTTTACACTACGGAATACATTACCGTTTCCTTACATTAAAGGCATATTTTGAGATTCCTTTTCCAGAAATAAAAACAGACAGCCGGATCTGGCTGCCTGTTTAAATGATACAATAACGATATAAGACATATAGATATGTATATATAAGTATTCTTTATAGTATCTTTGATATAGGGACAAAGGTTGGTATACCGGTCAAGCCGGGACTGACAATTACATATCGGTCGTCCGGATTCGCTTCGCTGTCCGGACTTACTGCTCAGGGGGACGCTGTCCCCCTCAGTCTCACCCTCTGCCAGAGAGATATCATCCCTCTGGACTCCCATTTCTTGCCGCCTGCGGCGTTTTATATATATTCAGCAAAAGCAGCCTCATTACGCACTTCATAGAGCTTGTTCACCAGCTTCAGCTCCTTGTCGGAAAGCTTGTGGCCGTTGGTGTATATGAGCATATCCTTGAAGCTGTTGTCCGGGAAGGCGCATTTTCTCTGTACAAGGCCGTATTTTCCGCAAAGGCTGTCAGGTACCGGAGAATCCAGCATGAATGCCTGTGGGACAGTGAGCAGAAAGTCTATGGAGCTTCCACGATCGTACATACAAACCCTTTTTACCGGTACATCTGCCGGACGGTTCTCGGCAAACAGCTTTTCTATCGCCCCTGATACATACGGAACAGCGTCATCGCCCTGACAGAGCTCAGTATACTGTGAAGAAAGATCAGCGTAGGTCAGCTCCTCAGCCTCTGCCACGGGATGCTCTGCGGACATTACCGCTAACATCTGGAACTCCCAGAGGAGCTTTCCGTCCAGATTTTTTTCTGCGAGGAAGTCGGTGAAGTACTTCTCGTGGGCGGTATTGTATCTGATTATGCCGAAATCATAGCCGTTCTCACGGACGTTCTCGATGCTTCTGAGAGAGTTTGTCTCACAGAAATAAAGCTCCATATCATCCGTTGAGTCCATAGCGGCAATATATTCTGAAAATGCCTTGGAGATATAGCCTGCTCTTGGTACTGATATCCTCAGCTTACGGTTCTGAGCCTTATCCGGAGAGTGTATGGCCTCCATATTGTCGATCTGTATAAGTATCTGTTTTGCGTAAGCAAGGAATTTCAGTCCCTGATCCGTAGGGATTACACCCTTTGATGTTCTGCGGAATATTGTTATCCCGAGAGTGTTTTCAAGCTCCTTTATAGCTTTACTCAGATTGGGCTGAGCCATGTAGAGATTCTCCGCAGCCTGTGTTATGGAGCGTGTCTTTTCTATCTCTACAGCATATCTGAAGTGCAGGGTATTCATGGCTTAGTCCTCCTTTTTTATTTTTACTGCGGCTGATATTATTTCTTGATCTCTTCGATCCTTATTTCCCTCTTCTTTATCGGTACAGTCTTTTTCTCGACAGGCTTATCTGCGGGTTTTTCTTCTGCCTTTTCCTCTGATGCGGCAGGAGCAGGTACGTCACCTGTTTTTACGGGACGTATCACCTTGCAGGGATTTCCGGCAGCTACTACTCCGGAGGGGATATCTTCTGTGACCACGCTTCCTGCGCCAATGACGGTATTATCACCGATGGTTACTCCGGGCATTACACAGACATTTCCACCGATCCAGACATTGCTGCCGACCTTTATAGGCTTGGCGTATTCAAGTCCCTGATTGCGGACAGCGAAGTCCTCGGGATGTCCGGCAGTATAGAATCCGCAGTTAGGTCCTATAAATACATTATCACCGAAAACTACCTCTGCACAGTCAAGTATCACAAGATTGTGGTTGGCATAGAAATTGTTGCCCATAACGATATTGTAGCCGTAATCGCAGAAGAAATTTGCCTCTATCCAGGTCTTTTCGCCTCTCAGGGCAATGAGCCTGTCGAGAAGGCGTTCCTTCTTCTGGTAGTCGTTGTAGGGAATAACATTGTACTCCGCACAGAGCTTCTTTGCCGCTACTCTCTCAGCGAGGAGCTGACGGTCATTGGCATTGTAAAGCTCACCTGCCTGCTGTTTTTCTTTTTCGGTCATATCGAACCCTCCTTAATAGTTATTGTATTTCAGTACAGCTCTGAGACCGTACCTGATGGATCGTATAGCTGTTTTTATCTTTTGCTTCCCTTAGCCCCGAAGCTGCCTCCCATAGAGAGGATATTTGTCTCGAAGGTATAGCTTATCTTCTCGCCCTGTCTGTGGCGCTTGAGGGCAAGCTGTATCATGCGCTCAAGAAGCTCAGTGTACTTTACGCCCTTTGGCTCCCAGAGGTAGAATGCCAGTGAGCCGGGGATAGTATTTATCTCGTTGATATATATCTTGTCTGTAGCCTTGTCGAGCATGAAGTCGATACGTG